>JBNKGY010000022.1:0-30179 GCA_050290065.1 Marinilabiliaceae bacterium | reverse complement strand
GCCATTTTAACATCTACACCCAACTTTGCTGATAAATGAGCAACAACGTGCTTTAGCGAAAATTTATCCTGTACTTCTCCCTTAGGACGCCCTAAGTGGGACATTAAAATTACAGCTCCACCGTCAGCTAACACTTTTTTAATAGTTGGAAGTGCAGCAACAATACGAGTATCGTCAGTAATTTCTAATTTATCGTTTAAAGGCACATTAAAATCTACACGAATAATCGCCTTTTTCCCTGAAAAATTATAAGTATCAATTGCAGGCATGTCAATAAAATTATATGGTTTTTAAAAAAAATATTTCTGAATTCAATTGCAAACAACTTAATTATGTACTTTATTAATCTTATTATTAAAAAACACATAAATAACCGTTCTAAAAAGAGAACGCAAAGATAGAAAATTCTTATGGATTAGGAATGATATTAAATGTGTTATACAACAAATTTAACACCTATACAAAACTATATTAATCCAATATCAATCAATATTTTACACTCAAAAAGCCTGAATCAAATTTAACATTTCTGATTTTGGCACTCTGGAGTTAAACACAACAAACCAGCTATTTAGTAAATTCTCCTTATTATAAACAAACCTCTCCTGATCATCCCAATTTATAAAATGTATTCCTGCCAATTCAGCAATTGCTTGTCCTGCTGCGGTATCCCATTCCATAGTTGGACCCAATCTTGGATACACATCTGCGGAACCTTCAGCAACCTTGCATATTTTTAAAGAACTTCCAAACGACAAAAACTCAGTATCACCATATTTTTCTTTGAGCCTTTCTGCAAACACTTTTGTTTCTTCAGAAAGATGACTAACACTGGCAACAATCACCAGCTTATCTTTATCACTTGACACTGGAAGCTGAATTGAATCACTTAACCATTTACTTTGAAAGGAAATCTCACGCCAATCTTTTGGAATCTTCACTTTACTGGCTCCATTATTAACTTCGCCATAATACAAATCACCTAAAGCAGGAACAAATACAACACCCAAAACTGGATAACCATCTTCAATTAAAGCAATATTAACTGTAAACTCTCCCGTCCTTTTTACAAATTCTTTTGTTCCATCAAGAGGATCTACTACCCACATTTTATTCCACAACTTACGAGTTTCAAAGCTATCATGAGTGCCTTCCTCACTTAAAACAGGGATTTCTGTTTTGATCAAATACTGTTCAATAATATTGTGCGCAGCTTTATCTGCCAAAGTCAATGGTGAGTTATCAGCTTTCAATTCAACTCCAAAATCGCTCGTATCATAAACATTCATTATCTTACTTCCTGCATCAATTGCAGCTTGAATTGCTATTTCTAAAAGCTTATTCATTTATATGACTTTTTTAATTTTGCACTCGGGAGAAAGTTGAAAGGTTTGATAATCAACACCCGATATTGCATAAATACCTGGCGTTTTACCCACCTCTAGAGAACCATATTTATCAAACACATTTAAAGCCTGTGCATTTTCCGCTGTATATTTCATCAAACATTTAAGCCCTCCCTCAGTTGCTTTAATAGTCTCAAATGCAGAAAGGCTATTCTTTGTTCTAGCAATAATATCATAGTCCACCAAAACAAGTCCTTTGGTTTTAATTTCAGAAAAATAAATGGATTGACTTTTATTTATCCCCAATACTCTTGTTCCTGATATAATATATTTATTTACATTTTTCTGTAAACTATCCATATTTCCACACCTGAAATCTTCAGGAAATACATCCACAAATGCAGGAATGAGCAACCCATTAATCAGCTCCATATTGGGCTCTTCGGTAAACAAACTTCTTTCTCGTATTGTTTTTACAATTCCTTTATTATCAAATATTATAACCGGAAATTTACCAACCGATCCGTCAGGTCTTAGCCAATAATGTGCGGCAATTTTTCTCATTTTACAAAAGACGGATCATCCAACTCATTCAAAACTGTATCTTTTTGAGGGATATACTCAAACTCAACATTTCTAATCCTTGCTTTTACATACTCATTAGTATCATGCTTAAGCAAGAATCCATATAGTCTTAAAATATGTAAACTATCTTTTGCATCTATATTAAATTCTATTTTTCGATTACTAAATGTAGCAGGAATGGAATAATTAATGGTATCTAAAGTACTATCAGAAAATAAAGTTACGACCTGCATATTTGGCTTTTTCACCATATTCCCTGATAAAAATTGATAAAAGGCACTTATTCTGTAGCCGGATTCCGATATCGAATCAACCAAAAAATCAAACGGAATTCGTCGATCAAAAGTATCTTTTGAACTGACTAAAATCATTTCCCTTTCATCATTCCAAATATTCCGCGCTTCTTTAATCTTCCTGATACGCTCCATTTCCTCTTTAATTTCCTTTACCTCACTTTGCCAACGAGCCTCATTTTCACTTAAAATAGTAATCGTCTTCTCATAAACTTCCTGATACAACTCAGGATGAGACGAATACCAGGAAACAATAGTATCAAATTTCTCTTGTGTTAAATTATGCTTAGCCAGTGCACTATTATAATATCTATTCACCACTCCTCCTCCATTGCGGCTTCTGACTTGATTTTGGCTAACAACTGACTCTACAAAATGCACGTCAGCCAAAATCTGAGCAAACTCATCCTTTTTAGGAAAATCTTTCGGAATACGATATCTGAATTGACAACTACTGATTGAAATCAATAAAATCCAAAAGATTGCCAGATATGTCACTTTTCGATTCAAAATATATTTACCTGATTGAACTTGCATTTAAAGTATAATTTTAATGGCCATCGGCCTTTATCATGGTTCTAATGGTCTTTAAGAAAATTACAAAATCAAGTTTCAAGGACCAATTATCAATATAATCCAAGTCCATTTTCATCCATTCCTCAAACGGAATATCATTTCTGCCGGACACTTGCCATGTACACGTAATACCTGGTTTCATTGACAACCTCCTTAATTGCCAACGTTCATACTCCTTAACTTCTTGCGGCACCGGAGGTCGTGGTCCAACAATTGACATATCACCCAATAGCACATTAAAAAACTGAGGTAATTCATCTAAACTTGTTTTACGTAAAAACTTACCCACTCCTGTAATTCGAGGGTCATCTTTCATTTTGAAAACAGGCCCATCCATTTCGTTCTCCGTCATCAATTTAGCCTTCAATTCTTCCGCATTTACAACCATCGTTCTGAATTTATAGGCATAAAATTTTCGCCCTCTTAGCCCAACTCGCTTTTGTTTAAAAAACACTGGTCCTTTTGAACTAAATTTGATAATTAAAGATATAACCACAAATATTGGAGAGGCCAAAATGATAATTACTAATGAAGAAATAAAATCAAGTACTCCTTTCACTTGCATTGCCAAATAATCAGTTGGGATATTTGCAATGGTCAATAATGGCATTGTATTATAATGGTGAATATGAGCTTTACTTTTTAATTTATTGAAAAACGGTGAATACATTCTGAATATTACACCTACTTCTGAACAAGCAAAAGTCAATTCCTCCACTTCCTCCACACTCATTTTTTCTTTAATAAAGATCACCTCATCTATCGTTTTATCTTCTATCAACTTGGCAACATCAGTCTTTTCTTCCAATACAGGTGCAATATGTCCATACATCCTGGATAAATCATCATTACCAATAATAGAAATAATCTTATAACCCCATTCTTTATATTTAACAACCATTTCGATAAAAGAAGCAGCCGTATAATCACCTATGATAATGATCGATCGTGTATTTCTTCCTTTGGACCTTGCATTTTTAAAAAAGGCATAAATACCTAATTTAAACCCAAACATCAATGCCAAATTGATAAGACCAAAATAGATTAACGGATCAAATCCAATATAATACAGATCAAAAACCAAGACTGACAACCCCAATATTGAAGTGCCAAAAATGACTAATGCCAGGCAATTAAAGAGGATAGCTGAATATGGCCGCGAACGATGAATCTGTGCCAAACGAAAATATTTACCCAATAAAAACCAGGCAAATGCAATGATCAAATGCAATATAATTGAATCTTTATATCGTAAAAATGAGAAGTGTCCAAAATACAGATACAAAGATATATTAAATGAAAGCCATGCTATTGCGACTTCCATAAATGCCAGAAAGTTATTGACTACCGGTTCCTTTTCTTTTAACATCTAGTGGTTGCGTTTTTGGGATTTTGAGTTGCACAAAGATATATAAAATGGTCAAGATTACATTTTATTTTTCAAAAGTTGGTTCATATCTTATCCCAAAACCGAAGCCAAAGGAGTGATACAGTTCTCCGAAATCATATGAAAGGGCAGAATTGAAACTCAAATTTCTAATTAATTCTGGTTTATATTGAAAAGAAAGGTAGGTATAAACCTCTTTTTTACCTCCTACATAATAAAACTCAGGGTCTTCTTCCCAACTATACCGCTTAATATATTCTTCTCCATAACTACCCAGATTATTTGTATAAGTTGATTTTAACTGATAATTTAATTCTTTAGTCAAATCTCCATTAAATCCAATATGGAAACCCTTCACCCTATTATTCATAAATACAACATGATTATTGGCATTCCAATCCGGTGCATATGCTTTCGCAATAGGATAGGTATGATAAAGTGGCAATCCCATAGGTTGCCCATCATAGGTCCATCCATTATAATAGGTTCCATTATTATTATAGTCATCACGCTCACCATATTGCCATCCGTGATTCATATTTTTAACCAAATAATCTTCCAAATCATATCGGTCGTACCCATCCGTGGTCTCTCCAAATGTTTCCAACATAAAAGCATCATAATCATCAATGCTTTTTATAAATAGTATTTGACCTTCTTTAGGATGACCTTTGGGATATATCGGATCCGGCAAACCTTTTCCAGCCTGCACATCGGTTCTGAAGACCTCAACTGATATATTTTTAATAAACTTAAATCCAGATAGTTCAGCCAAAACACCAACTTTATAATCTTTATTTCGGAATCGCCATAATCTTAATCCGGTTTTATCAGCAAAAGGCTTTTGAATATAAAATTGAATTTTTCCTTTCTCATTCTTACAATAGAAACCCAAATCCCAGAATCCGTCATGTCCTCCTGCGGCATTAGTCTCTTCTCCTCCACCAATTTTACTTGATCCTTTTCCAAAAAAAGTAGCCCAATAATCAATTGGTATTTTAGTACCATTTGCTCTGGTACCACCCATTAATGCCGCATGAAACAAACCTGCATATGGTTTTATTTTCTTGTCTCCTCCTAATCTTACATAAGCCCATTTTTCATGTACCTGTATATCATTAGCACTATTACCTTTCCTTGAGGAGGTCCGGTCATCGTTTAAAAGTCCATGAGACAATCCTCCTTTAACTTCAACCATATTATTAAGAAACATAACTGGCACATAGTCAAATATCCCCACCTGAGCTCTTGGTATTGGCCGAGCATTATTATTTCTCATAAAACCACCTACCGTTAAATTGTCATTATACGAAACAGGTGAAAAACCTTGCTTACCCATACTTACATTCAAAAAATTAAAGAATTTTCCATTCAAATAAGCTTCATGCAAAAAACTTTCATCAGTTCTATTTTTAAGTACTCCAGCAACCCCAGTTTCCAACTGAATATTTTTTAGATCAAAAACCTTAGTCTTTATACTTGCTAATATCAAACCTTGAGATTGCTCAAAAGGAGATACAATTCCCCATTTGTTAGAATATTGATAATGCGGTTGAAGATTATCTTTTGAAGACATTAAGTAATGTGATTCAACATTTAAATTAGTCTGACCGATTACATAAACATTTCCAAAAAAAACAACACAAAGAAAAACAATCAATAATCGATATGGAAAATTCATATTTTAAATTTATTTTTTGAGAGATTTACTTTTGAAACCTAAAAATGCGAATTTAATAAAAATAAAAGCCCATCACTGAAAAATGATGAGCTCTCATATTTAAAAGTATTGTATTCTTATTTATTAGAGATATACCAATTGTACATTTTTTCTATTCCTTCTTCAATGTCAATTTGATGATGCCATCCTAAGTCATGAATCTTAGTAGGGTCCGTTAATTTATGCATGGTTCCATCCGGCTTATCTGCATTAAAAAACAATTCTCCTTTGAACCCCACTTTTTCTTGAATGGTTTCTGCTAACAACTTAATTGAAACTTCTTTTCCAGTCCCAATATTTATATGCGTATTTCTTAACTCCGATTTATCTATATATGTATCCTTGAAATCAATTTTTTCCATGGCATAAACACAAGCTGCAGCCATCTCCTCTGACCACAAAAACTCACGCATTGGCTTACCTGTTCCCCAAATTTCAATCTGTACTTTATCTCCCACCTTCTTCACCCCATATTTTGAGAGTATAGACAAAATGGCTTCTTCTGAACTTGTACTATCTACTCCTTCAATAGGATTCTGATCCAAATCACTCCGAATTGCATCCCAATTATTCTGTTCTAAACATTTACCTAGATGATTCTTACGCACTAAGGCAGGCAAAACATGTGACTTTTCCAAATCAAAATTATCATTGGGGCCATACAAATTTGTAGGCATCACCGAAATAAAGTTAGTGCCATATTGAATATTATAGGATTCACACATTTTTATCCCTGCTATTTTTGCAATAGCATAGGGTTCATTCGTATACTCCAAAGGTGAAGTTAACAAACAATCTTCCGACATGGGTTGCGGTGCTTCCTTTGGATAAATACAAGTAGACCCCAAAAACAACAACTTCTTCACTTTGTGCTTATAAGCATGGTGTATAACATTATTCTGAATCATCAAGTTCTCATAGATAAACTGTCCTCTATAGGTATTATTCGCTACAATACCCCCCACCTTAGCAGCTGCTAATATCACGTATTCCGGTTTCTCTTCAGAAAAAAACTGATCCACAGCATTAGTATCCATTAGGTTTAACTCACCAATAGTACGACCAACTAAGTTCGTATATCCTTTGTTAGTAAGTGTTTTCCATAATGCTGATCCTACAAGGCCTCTGTGGCCTGCTATGTATATTTTTGAGTTTGTATTCATATTATTCTTTGTAAGATACAAATAAATAAGATCATTAAGCTTACAGGGTCTTCCATCTTATTGATTGTCAAAAACTATTAAGACATAATTTTATTCAAAGTAATTTAATGTATGATAACCAGCATCTTTTAAATACTTATCTTTTTGCATCAACTTCACATCAGATCCCATCATATCTTTAACTAAACTTACCAAATCATATTCAGGCTCCCAACCTAACTTTTCCTTGGATTTAGTAGGATCTCCAATCAGAAGTTCTACTTCAGTTGGACGATAGTATCTCGGATCAACTTTAACAACCTCTTTACCAATTTCAACTTGAAAATCAGGATTATTACATGATTTCACTGTAGCAATTTCTTTTTCACCTTCACCTTTAAAATTAAGCTCGATACCTACTTCTGCAAAAGACATTTTTACGAAATCACGAACAGTTGTTGTAACTCCTGTTGCAATGACATAATCCTCTGGTTTATCTTGCTGTAATATTAACCACATGGCTTTAATATAGTCTTTGGCATGCCCCCAATCTCTTTTTGCATCCATATTCCCAAGATACAAGCAATCCTGCATATCTAAAGCAATTTTAGAAACAGCCCTTGTTATTTTACGAGTAACAAAAGTTTCCCCTCGCAAAGGACTTTCATGGTTAAATAAAATTCCATTACAAGCAAACATATTATATGCCTCACGATAATTGACTGCAATCCAGTACGCATACATTTTAGCTACAGCATATGGACTACGAGGATAGAATGGTGTTTTCTCTGACTGAGGAACTTCCTGAACTAATCCATACAGCTCAGAAGTAGAAGCTTGATATACTCTTGTTTTTTGAGCTAATCCTAACAATCTAATAGCCTCCAAAATCCTTAATGTTCCTATTCCATCAGCATTAGCGGTATATTCTGGAGTATCAAAACTCACTGCCACGTGACTCATCGCAGCCAAATTATAAATCTCATCAGGTTGTACTTCTTGAATAATTCGAATCAAATTTGTTGAGTCAGTTAAATCACCATGATGTAAAATTAAATTACGATTCTCCACATGAGGATCTTGATATAAATGGTCGATACGATCTGTATTAAAAAGAGAAGAACGTCGTTTAAGTCCGTGAACTTCGTATCCTTTTTTTAATAAAAATTCGGCTAAATATGCGCCGTCTTGTCCGGTTATTCCGGTTATGAGTGCTTTTTTATTTTTCATTAAACTTTTTTAATTTTGCATCCATATATTCTTGTATCTCTCTTTTAAATCGCGGTTTAGAAAACTTTTCTGCATTTTTTCTAATTGAGTCGTAATTGAATTTCATTGACTCGAATCTACCTACGGCATCAATTATAGATATAACATTTTGTTGTTGAAAATGCACCCCTGTTATACCATCTAAGACTGTCTCTTTTGTACCTCCCTTACCTAAAGCTATGACAGGAGTCCCACAAGCTTGAGCTTCAACAGGTACAATACCAAAATCTTCATCTGCAGCAAAAACAAATGCCTTTGCATTTTTCATCAGATTTATTAATTCATCATCAGATACAAATCCTTTCAATTCTATATTGTTTCCTGCAATCTTTTTTATTTTATTCATATCAGGACCTGTTCCTGCAACTACAAGTTTTTTATCTTTCATCTGTGAGAAAGCTTCTACAATAAGGTCTATTTTTTTATATGGAACAAGACGCGAAGCTGTAAAATAATAATCAGACTTTACTGTTTCCAATATAAAATTATCCAAATCTACAGGAGGATAAATTACCTCTGCATCTCTTCTATATATTTTATGTATCCGTTTTTTAATGTAATATGAATTTGCAATAAAATAGTCAACTCTATTGGTGCTAATGATATCCCAAATTCGTAATTTATGCAAGACATGCCTTACATACCATCTTTTCAAACCAAAACCATTTAGGTTGGCTTCCTTAAGATATTGATGATAAAGATCCCATGCATATCTAACCGGTGAATGACAAAAACATATATGAAGCTGATTCGAATTGGATAATATACCTTTTGCTACTGATGAAGATGAAGAGATAATTAAATCGTATTCTGACAAATTAAAACTTTCAATTGCTTTAGGAAATAATGGCAGATAGTTTCTATACTTCACTCTTCCCCATGGTAATCTAGCAATAAATGAATCATTCAACTTATCTATTGAAATAGATAGTTTTTTTATTACACTATTATGAGAAGAAATTGTATACACCTCTGCATCCGGATACAACTCCAGAAATGCTGAAAATACTTTTTCAGCACCACCTAGTTCGGTTAACCAATCTTGTACTAATGCTACTCTCAATTCTTTATTTTTTTAGTATCATAACATCAGGAGTTTTAACTTTAACAATACTATTTTTTTTAATATTTTTAGTTAAAACCACATTAGCACCCACAATAGAACCTTGTCCACAACAAACATTCCCCAATACTTTTGAACCAGCCCATAAAACACAGCCTTCTTCAATTATCGGGAAACCATCATTTAAACTGGCCCCTTTTATTCCTAAAGTAACCTGATGATAAATAATTGTATTTTTTTTAATTACAACACCTGATCCAATTACCAATCCTACACCATGAATTAATTACAATTGCACCTTCAAGTCTTGCCCTGTAATCAATATCAATTGCATAAATTATTTGTATAACCCGAGTTAATAATAATGGCAGTAAAGGAATTTTTAATCTATATAATTTATTTGCTACTCGATAAAAAATTAATGCATGTATCCCACGGTTTGATAGTAAAACAAACAGCTTTGATACTTTGAATTTTTCTTTTAATATTGTGAGATCTTCATTTATTTCTTTAAACATCACTTTCAAATAATAAACTTAACAATAATAACCGGTATTAGACAAATTTTTGGGGATCCAAGCTACCTATAAATAGTGAGCTTCAACTGAAAATTATGAAAAAATAGCCCACTATTTTTTCATAATTTTCAGGAGGAAGATCGCTATCTATAGGTAGAATCTCTTATGTTTTGTATAAAAAGCAGATCTGCTATGTTAAATTTTTGGAGACAGCTCGCTAACCCTACAAAATTCGCTTTGTATATCAGGCTTTTATATCACAATCTGAATTCTAAAATTTTAATCAAACTCAAGTTAATAGGAATACACTTTACGAATTAGATTAAAATATTTATCTGCAGTAAATTCTTCTATGATAGGATTAATTTTAAGCCCAACTGCAACTTCTTTTTTTAACCTGGAAAATGCATCAAATAATGTTTGATAATCATTAGGAGAATATAAAAAAAACGGAACATTACATGCCTTACACATTTCCGGAATTCCTCCTCTGTCTGAACACAATATGGCAAGCCCTGCTCTTGCGGATTCTGGTATTGTTAATGGTGCATTTTCATACCCAACTGAAGGGATAATTGAAATATCATATTTTTTAAGTTTATCAAGTAAAAGATCGTTTGGAATTCTACCTAATAAGGATATGTTACTCAAGTTATTATTGCTTATATAAGTTTCCAATTCAATTTTACTGGGCCCATCCCCAATAATATCCAATTGAATAGATATATTTATTTTTTTTAACATTCTAATAAAATCAAGAATACCCTTCTCTGGTGATAATCGACCAAAATACACAAACCTTAATTTTTCTAATTTATCACAAACAATACTTCCCTTATTTAATATAATATTTTCATTGTTTAACGGATTACGAATACAAACAATTTCTTTTGAAACTCCATTTATTTCAAATACGTCCTTTAAGAATTCACTGGGAGATATTATTATATCAATCTGATTGAGTGGCTTTGTAAGGCAATACATAATAAGCCAGGCAATTTTTTTCACAAAAGAATATAAAATCCCTCTATTATCAATTCTTTTAAATAATAGATTATTAAAAGTATTATTTATTGGTAAGTTTTTAGGTATACCAGAAGCAAAATAAAGTAGATGACTTGAAGGTGATATAGAATAATAATCATGAGCTGTAAATACAACTTTAACACAATTAATGTCTTTATATCTTCTTATTGAATTGAAAATCGAACCTGTTAATAGGTGATAATAGTTATGAATATGAATAACATTAGGGCGAAATTCATTTAGAACATGAAATAATTCGTCTCTTCTTTTAAATGAATAAAAATAACTTAATACGCTTGCTGGTTTTGCAGCAGATTTTGATCCAAAATACATTCTAACTTCAAATCCATTTTTTTCAAGTATAGATTTAGTTTTTCTAAAAACTTCCTCTGCCCCCCCACCAAAATAAAAATCATTGATCAAAAGTACCTTCATGTGTTTCGCTATAAATAATCAGTAACTAATTATCCTAATCTGATAATTTTAGTTTTATAAATTCTAAAATAAAAATGACTGATAAGGCAAAGGATCACCATCATTAAAAAGAAGCACTTTTACCCACCAAATTAATGAAAGAAAAAAGAAAAATGTAAATACTATCCTTTTCATATTTTTCTTTTCTATATTTTTTATCAGGATTGGTATTAACAATAATATAATATAAAAAAGGTAAAAAGTAAATCTGTAAAAATACGCTGAGCTAAATAACATTATACTAAAACATATCCCAATCATAAAAAGATTAAAATAAATTTGATGCCTTTTATTGTTTTGCATGTATTTTGCAAATAAGGCCACAGAAATCCCTAAAAATATCAACAAAATCATACTCAATCCCATACCTCCCTGAAATTCATCATGTCCAGCTAATCCAATAAAGTGTTTATATTTTGGAATGAGTGATGCTATAGACCTAATTACAATATGAAAAATATTTAATCTATACATAATAACTGATGAAAAAATCATAATTATCCAATATGATTTATTTAATCGTATTTTACCAATCCAATAAAAAGGTATAAGCAAAATAGCTGAAGTATGAAATAAAAAAATTATCAAAACACTTACTAAATATTTCCAGAACTTTTTCCGTTCTATATACCTAATAGAATAAATAAATAATGTAATAGCAAAGCTTTGGCGAACAATATTATTAGAAAAGAATATAAAACCAAAACTAAATAAAAACGGTATTAATAAAGGAATTACTTTTTCTTCCTTAGCCAATAGAAAAAAAACCAAATATGTCATAGTACACATTAAACCTAGTACAAATCTATGTCCATATTCGAAATTTTTGAATAATACATTAATAAACCAATAACCGGGCTCCACTATTGCATAAACCTCACCCTTCCTTGCAATATTAAACACCCAAGTATAATGTTCATAGTCAGTACCAACACCATCTCGAGTTCCGTTAAGCAGAAGAATTATTAGATAACAAAATCCCAATAAAAATGAATATTGTCTTGCTTTAGAAGAAAAGCATACAATTTTTTTAGTACTTACGAATGCTAAAAAGGAAGATAGCAAAAAAGCGATATGATAAACTGCTATTCCGTACATTATTTTATAACCTTGTTCTTTTTTTAACAAAAATTGCCAATGGATAAATTGCTGCAACTATCAAACTAACTATATTTGAAAAAGACGATATGTGTTTTAATAACTTTGGATACCATCTAACTCCTTTATTAAAATCGATGGATACCAAACGCTTATACATATATATATTATATTCAAATTTAATATTTCTACTTAACTTATTTATTTCATTTTTATATTTCTCATTAATTGCATAAAATCCAGAAATACGTTTTTCTTTAATTGTAGTTATCCTTTGCTCTGCATGATCTGAAAAGTAATTGACCAACACCTCATTGATTCCAACTAATCTTACTCCCAAATTCGATAATCTTATATATAAGTCCCAATCTTGTGAACTTTGTAATGTTTCATCGTAACCATTCACTAGTTCAATGCTTTTTCTATCCATCAACACGAAACTGTTAGATCCGATAAAATTACCTGTAAAGATTAAATCTCTTTCCGGCAAATACAACCTATCCTTAATTTTGTTAGACCACCTTGATTTTTGTAAAGATTGATTACCGATAACATTATATGAAGTAAATACTAGGACTCCATTGTCTGATTTGTATTTTTTGGCTATTTCAACCTGCTTTTTAATTTTTGACTCTAAAAACTCATCATCATCATCTAAAAAAGCAATATATTCGCCTTTTGCTGATTGAATACCACTATTCCGAGCTGCATTGGCCCCTTTATTTTCAGCATGCTTAACATACACAATGTCAGGATATTTTTTAATTAAGCTTTCCGTTAATTGACGTGCTTCACTATCTCCATTATTATCATCAACTACAATTAATTCAATTTCTGAATAGGTTTGATTTAAGATACTCTTTATAGCCCTTTCCAAGAATACAGGACGCTGATAGGTAGTAATAATTACGCTGACTAACATTATTATTTATTTTTACGTAAAATGCTTCTTTTTATTTTCGATAGGAAGTGTAATGTCAGTGCTCCTATAACTAAATGCATTTTTGTTTTTGAGTAATTAAGGTTTATTCTCCAATTATCTACTAACCACCTATACGATGTTGCAGACATCCCTGTTAGATCGTATAATGCTATTGTCTTGTTAATATATTTAAATTTACACCCCTCATTGAATAACTTAAAAAAGAAATCGTGCACTGAACTAATGCTATATTTTAAATCAAATTTATATTTTTTATATAGTTCTGCTTTAACCAATGATGCCTGATGATTAAAAGGAAGTCCTTTCCAAAAGGCATCCAATTTTCGAGGTGCTACAACCTTGTCTTTATCGTGAGCATAAACAATATTGCCATAAATAACATCCGCTAAACAATCAAACCTAAAAACATCTTCCAACACATTTTCATTATAAAAAAGGTCTCCTGAGTTCATAAATACAACCCATTCCCCACATACTTTATCAATTCCTTTGTTCATAGCATCGTATACCCCTTTGTCAGGTTCACTTATCAAGATATCGATATTTTTTTTGTGTCGTTTTATAATATCCAAAGTTCCATCTGTGGAATTACCATCCACTACAATATATTGAATATTCTTATAAGTTTGCTTCAATACACTTCTAATTGTATTTTCAATGTTTAACTTATCATTATACACTACCGTAACAATTGTTACTACCGGATCCATATCTTATACTTTGTTTATTCTATTTACACTTTAAAATTGTGAACACAAATCACATTCATTCAAAAGATCAAGAAATATCTCTACCTTTCCTTTTTAACAACCTTAATTTTAAGAAGTTCTTTCATCTCATATAAGGTCTTCGGAAATATAAGTTTCTTATCAGAGCGTTCTGTCAAGAAACTTCTATAACCGTCAACAACTTCACGATTCTTAAACTCAAAAACATTTAATAAAGAATAAACCTGAATACCTTTCTCATATACTAAAGAACATAATCCTGACGAAATAATCCCCAAAACAAATCTGACATTAGTTAAATCAATTAGTTCAATAGGTATTTCACAAGGGAGTATTTCTTCAAAGCTGTCCTTTACCTCTTGGGGAACACCCAACCTAGGGTGTCCCTTAACGACTGGTTTATATCCTAATTCAGCAAATCCTCTTAATAAAAGTTCTAGTTCCCTCCTCGAATCCAAAGTTATAAAATCTAACTCTACAGGTGAAATTAAGAACAGTATAGAATTAGCATTCAAACAATTAAACCTAACTTTATATTCATCAGGCACATAAATAGTCTTTTTAATTATCTCACTTTTAATACCGTAATATTTATAATCAAATTCAATAGTTCTAAGCTTATACTTAGCAAAATAACGCACACCAGTTATCAATTTAACTATTGAAATAAAGTAATTACGAGCTAAATATCCTTTAGAAGTTATTGTGAGATGCTTATCCGTTTTAACGGCAATATGATCGTTATAATTTAAGTAACTAACTTTTACTTTATTTCCTTTAAGATATTTAGCTACTATCGTTGGAGAAAACCAATCAAAAAATCGAGAAAAGAAAACAATCTCATTGTAATGATTATTTTTAAACTTATCTCTATATATTTTATTAATTACTCTTCTTGAATTATAAATAGAAACTGGATTCTTATGATGGAGATCAACATATGGGAAAAAATCAAGTACGGTTTTATCAAGCGATAAATCTTTTAAATATTTATAAATATCCGATACATTGACAACACATAAATGAATTCTTTTACCCTTATTTTTCTTTAACAAGTCCAAAGCATAGACCGTATCACCTGCTGCTTGTATAAAAATTAAGATATCAAATACCATTAAAAAAACTTTTCTTCCCCTTTTAATTTATAAAATACTTCCTTATCTCTATATTTAAGGATTTTCGCAGGATTTCCCCCTACAACTGCACATGCTGGTATATCCTTTGTTACTACTGCTCCTGCCCCAACTACAGCTCCTTCTCCAATTGTTACTCCTGGTACAATTGTCACATTGGATCCAAACCATACAAAATCACTTATAATAACTTTTCTAGCTACACTCTTATTATCATATGGAATCTGTGATTCACTTTCATAATTATGATTTGTTGAAAATATGGTTAGTCCTCTTCCTGCATGAAAAAATTTACCTATTTCAACCCCTCCACTACATTCGATTAAAGTATCTGACTTAACGTGGCTCGTATTATGGATTTTAAATTTCTTCAAATCACCCAACAGTGCAATATTGTTACTCCCTTGTGCAATGAAATTAATCTTTTGACCAGTTTCTATCTCATATCTTCGAAGTTTTAACCTTACTTTTATATTGGCAATCTTTTGAAAAAAACGATCAATTTTAATGTATAGCAAAAAATCAATTATCACTCTCATATTTATATCCCTTTTAAGGCCAATCTTATTTTTTCGCTTATTGTTTTATAGAATATTATGGCGAGTAAAGTAATTAAGCTGAATTTTACAACCAAATTCAACCATATTATATCAATTTTCCAATAATTTGATACCAATACAATAACAGATAGACTGACAGTCAAACTAAAAATTTTAAATAATGGCATAGGAATAAAAAATGCTTTTAACGCAAAAATATACTCTATCACAAACATAGAAAACGCAGTTAATACACTTGCATATGCTGCTCCCCACATACCAAATCTAGGCACAAAAATAAAATTTAATCCTACACTGATAAATGCTCCAATTATAGATACAATCGTGACTAAGTAAGTTCTTTTTCGTTGATAGATCATTAAATTAAGCAACCCGGTTAGCTGCACAAATAATATTGAAAGCACCAAAACTGGGATCAGCTCTCCGGCCTTATGATATTGTGATTCAAATACCAAAGCTATTAATTCTCTTGCAAACAAAGCTATCATTCCTGTGATAATAAAAACAACCATAATGATTGAATTATTCATTCTTTTTAGTCGTGAAACTACATCTACAATATTTGTATCATTTGCTATTTTATAAAAAACAGGATTATATGCGGTGAATAGTGCACCTAATATAATACTACTTAAACTCGATATTTTAAAAGCCAACGAAAAAATACCTACTTCATCAAGACTATAATACTGTTCAATAAAAATACGATTTGACATATTCAAAATCCAAGCCATAACTAATACTGGAATCATTGGCATGGAAAAACTAAGAATATTCTTTATTATTTTACTGTTAAACTTAACTAGGGAGTTTTTTAATATTATCCATATAAAAACTGGAAGCAATAACATACTTGCTATCATTTTACCTTTTAAGTAACCACTAGCTCCCTCTTCTTTATAAACTACAAAGAAAACAATTAAAATAGTGTTAACTATAAATGTACCAATATTAAGGCATATAAATTTCAATGCCTTTTCTTGAACTTGAAATAAAGTTAAGGGTATGAAAGAAAATGATAAACAAAATGAGCTTAATATTGTATAGGTATAATATGGGTTAAAATCAATTGAGCTATAAATATTACTTATTAGATTATTAAATATAAATATAAGTACTGAAATAAAAGACGATGAAAATAAAATGGATATAAATATATTCCCAATAAATAATTTTTTTTTTATATCACTTTTGTAATCGTAATATAATCTAAACATTGATCTTTCTGATGCCATAGATAAAAATATGGATAATATCATTCCTAAAACAAGCATAGATTCAACAATACCATATCCATCGGGCAACAAATAGCTTGTATAAATTGGCAACAATACAAAATTTGCCATTTGTGGAAATACTCTTCCAATCGTATATATAGCTGTATTTCTAACTAAGCTAGGCATTTTAATTTTCAATTATGTGCAAAATAAACACTAAGTATACAATCCTCAACAACTAAACTTCCCCCCCCTTGCTCAAACGACTAATTACATTCTCTGCTAATTGAAAATCCATTTCATCATCTATATCAACAGAACTTAAATCATCCATTTCATATTTAATGATCTTAGTAAATTGATTCATTTTCATTTTTTGTAATGATTCCGTATTAATAATATAAATTGCACCATTATATTCCCAAACTTTAGGGCAATCTTGTCTCCTGAAAAAATTTCCCTTTTTTGACTGCTCTAAATAACCCTTTTCATTTTCTTCAAATAGTAAATAATATGGATTTTTCTTCGTCTGTTTTACAGAAACAACCATATCTATATCATTTGAATATAAATTATTTGCTTCCATAATATGTTTTCCATTTCTAAACGGAGAAGTTGGTTGTAATAGAATAATCCGTGCATACTTAACACCATAATCTTCATAATACCTTAATGCATGTAAAAGTACTGAATAAGTATCTGCTGTATCTGTAGCCAATTCATTTGGCCTTAAAAATGGAACTTTTAGTCCATAATTTTCAACTACTTTCTTAATCTCACAATCATCAGTAGATACACATATATTAATATCTTCAGCAACTTCTTTTGCAGCATCAATGGTATAACATATTAAAGGTTTACCCCTTAGTTCCTTAATATTTTTACCGGGTAAACCCTTTGATCCTCCCCTAGCAGGAATAATAATCAATGTGTCTTTATTAATCTGAAGCATTATGAATTCTGCTTAAGGTGTTTAATAATCTCTTGGGCTTTATTATACTCCTCATGCCTTCCTATATCAATCCAAAAACCAGTAATTGGGTTATCAGTCACTTTTCCTCCAGAACTAATAATAACCTCAATAAGGTCAGTTGCATTAAAGTATGTATTATTAGGAATACGTTTACACTCCTCTGTTTTCATTAGATAAATGCCGGCATTGGCATAATGTGTGTTACTAGGTTTCTCTTTTAAACCTGTAATTCTACCATCCTCTCGCGTCATAATTGCAAATGGTATGTTAACAGTATAAGGTATTGAAGCAACTGTCAAATTCGCCTCTTCTTCAACCATATTAATCCACAAATCTTCCAAATCAACATCCGTAAACAAGTCCGAATTCATCACTAAAACATAAGGGTTTACAAATTCTGACACCATGCTAACTGAACCGATCGTTCCCAGAAACTTTTCTTCCTCAAGGTATTTTATATTTATTCCCTTTAAAGATCCATCTCCAAAATAATCCATTATCTGATCGGACAAATAGTTTACTGAGATGTAAATATTTTCAACTCCATATGAAATTAAACGGTCAATATTATGCTCAATGATTGGCTTATCTCCTAAAGGTAACATGGGTTTAGGTGTACTATTGGTTAAAGGACGAAGTCGCTCTCCTTTACCTCCTGCCATTATAACAGCATCGATAGGTAATATTGTTTGTCTTTTGTTTAGATCAATAACTTTAATTATTGAACCATATTCATTTACTATTGGTAATAAATGAATTCCTAATTTCTTAATCTCATTAATTTGTAATGGATTTATATCATCCCTTAAAGCATGAAAACTACTATTCATAAAATCCTTCACCTTATTTTTAGTAGTCTTTCCTTTTAAAAAAGCTCTTCTTATATCTCCATCTGTTAATGTTCCAACCATCTTATCGTTGTCTTCTACAACAAATAAAGTTAGAGTTTCAGGAACATTATTTAATAATTCAAACGCTTCAAGAATATTTTCCTCTTGATGAATGATATATTTTTGGAAATCTTTCATTTTTTTAAATATTTCTCTGTTTAAGAACCTCAATAATTTTTTCTACAGCTCCTCCTCGATAATATAGATTCTCTATGTCGGAAGAGTCTGCCTTTTCAATAAAAGATACAGCTTTGATTATTTTCTCTTTATCAATAGGCATATGTATAACATTACTTCCACAAGCTCTTCCTTGTTGCCGGTTACCAATATTTATAACTCTTTTACCAAAACTTGCAGCTTCAATAATTCCGCTGGAAGTATTTCCCAAAAGAAAACTACAATGGCTCATACAAGTAAAGTAACCTACTGTACCAAAGTTTTCAACACAAATTACTTTATCATTAGTTATCTTTGGAAGTTCCAGAAATGCTTTCCTTATTTTATAACCTTCCGTATCTGCATTTGGTAATGTAATTACAATTTGATATTTCTCAGCCAATTCAACAAATGAGTCCGACAATATATTTGCATATCCTTCATTTTTACCTACATCAATAGTTTCTGGATGGAATGTACAAAGGATAGTAGGTATTGAAAGGTCAATGTGAAATTTTGTTCTAAATTCAGAAATAGATAATATAGGCTGCCTCTTTAAGTTATCAAGACCTAATGCCCCTACCACATAAACATTAGCATTACTTTCGGCTAATTCAGAAACTCTTTGTGCATATTCATATGTTGATACAAAATGCACTGAACTTGCTAAGGTTATTGAATGCCTGAATACATTATCAATTGCACCTAATGTCTTTTCTCCACCATGTAAATGAGCAAATTTAATTCCATATGATATTCCTGCACTTACAGCAGCAAACATTTCATAACGGTCTCCTAAACAAAAAACTAAATCAAAACAATCTTTATGATTACCCCAAAACTCGGCAAATTTCAAAACTGTTAATCCCATCGCTGTAGAAACTGCATTGGCAGAATCACTTGCCATCATTGATTCTATCTGATACGGAACCTCGAAACCATTATTAATTATCTGGTCAACAGTGCGTCCATGAAATGGAGACAAATGAGTTCCAAAAGCAATTATCTCTAAATTAAAACTAGAATTATTCTTCAATTCATGTAAAAGAGGAAGATAGATACCAAAATCTGCCCTCGAGCTAGTTAATACACCTATTCTCACTTCAAATCCTCCCAACTTAACATTTCACCTGCTGAAATTGAACGCCTGATACATTTTCCTATTACAGCATCCATTTCCATTGGTGAAATCCCATCTCCTGGTCGCTTCATCTCCAAATCATTTTCTTGGATGATATGATTTTTATCTAAATCGTTACTTATATGAATAGATTTTCTGGCAGCTTTAATGTTTTTCATTTCTGAAATAGAAGGCTTCTTTATTCCGTCTCCCAGGGCAATCTCTACATTTCGAATAGAATCCACCATTTGTTTCAACTCCCCAGGTTCAAGTGAGGCTTTATGATCAGGTCCAGGTAAGTTATTATCCAAAGTAAAATGCTTTTCTATAAGTGTTGCCCCCATAGCAACAGCTGCAACAGGAATCTCGATTCCCTTTGTATGATCACTATATCCTACTTTTATTTGAAACCTATTCTCCATAGTAACCATGGCGTTCAAATTTACTTCTTTATATGGTGTCGGGTATTCTGTAGTGCAATGCAACAAAGTAATTTCATCTTTGCTTTTCCCCTTACTTGTTAAAACCTTTAAAGCACTTTCTACTTCATGAAAAGTAGCCATCCCTGTTGATAACACCAAAGGTTGAGGCTGCGATGCCATATACCTTAAATATGGAAGATTAGTTAGTTCCCCTGATGGTATTTTCCATAAATCAACTCCAATTTTTGAAAGAAAATTTAAACTATCCGGATCAAATCCTGTAGAAAGAAACCCGATATTATTTTCGTAACAATGATTTTTTAATATCCGATGTTCTTCCTCAGTGAGTTCCAACCTCTTTAGCATCTCGTATTGACTCTCAACCTTTCCCATGTTTTGAGTTTGATAATCTGCCTGTTTGGCCTGCTTGGAAACAAGCTTTGTGGCCTTAAATGTTTGAAATTTAACATAGTCGACACCACATTGAGCAGCAACTTCAATGAGTTGTTTGGCTAATTCAACTTCTCCATTATGATTTACACCGGCTTCGGCAATAATAACTGTATGCATAAAAATTATAAAGACAGAATTTGACTTATCGTCTCGTGTTTATGAATATACCTGATTTAGCTATGTCACCAAAAACTGTCTTTCCGGCGGGCACAATTACTTTTTCAGTTATTTTAATATTATTAGCAAGCGTTACTCCACTACCTATAAAACATTCGTCCCCTATAATCACTTGACCATTTACATTTGAACCTGTCGAGATATGGCAAAAATCCCCAATTATCGCTTCATGTTCAATCAATGCTTTTGAATTAATAATGCTATTTACGCCAATCTTAGCATCTGCATTTACCAAAGCATGACTCATAATAATCGTTCCTTCTCCGATTTTTATGTGTTTACTAACATATGCGGAAGGAGAAACTACAACAGGAAATATTGCATTTAAACTCTTACAAATATTAAAAAGTTTTATCCTGATTTGTGCCGATTTTATCTGCCCTACAGTAATTAATACATTTTTATATTTCGCAACTAATTCTGGCAAATCATCATCACAACCAATTATAGGATAACTAAGCACCTGTTTTCCAATAGATTCTTTTATATCAACAATCCCTGCAATATGAAACCTATCTTCATGTTCAATTACATCAATACATGATTTACAATGTCCTCCTCCTCCTACAAGTATAATAGATTCCATCCTATTAAAATTTTAATTCTTTAATAATTTACCTGTTACACTACTTGGAATATTAACTACTGTATCTGCTAATTGTATACTCATAGATAAATTATCTTTTTGGCAATCCTTAAACATGGGCAAATTGGTCATAAGATTCCATATAGGACGAGTCATTATACCATTTTCGTTTGTAATCGATAAAAATTCATCTCTTTGTACCTTATTTTTTAGAATAATAGCATTTAACCAATAACTCGACTTACATTCTATTGGTTCTTGAACAAACTCAATTTCCAATTCTTCAAAAAAGGTCTTATATTCTAAAGCTATTTTTCGTTTACTTGCAAGAACTTTATCTATTTGTTCTAATTGAGCACATCCCACAGCCGCATTCAAATTAGGCATACGGTAATTATATCCTATCTCATCATGACTAAATTCCCACCTATGAGGGAGCTTTGCCTGAGTAGTCAAATGCTTTGCCTTATGTGCCAATTCAATATCATTGAAAAGAAGCATTCCCCCACCTCCAGTTGTTATTGTTTTATTACCGTTAAAGCTTAATATACCGATCTTTCCAAAAGTTCCTGTATGTTTCCCTTTATAAAAACTCCCTAAACTTTCTGCAGCATCTTCCACCAACTCAATATTATATTGATTGCAAACAACAATCAACTCATCCAAATGAACCGGATGACCAAATGTATGCATCGGTACACAAGCTTTTATTCGTTTTCCGTTATTTTTATTAATACACACTCCATTTTTCAGCTCGGCATTTGCAATTAACCATCTTTTTACCGCGTCAGGAGATAATCCCATGGTATCTTTATCAACATCCAAAAAAATAGGGTCAGCTCCACAATATGAAATAGCATTAGCTGTTGCAATAAAAGTTAATGCCTGAGTTATTACTTCATCATTCTTTGTCACACCTACCAGACTTAAAGCCAGATGTAACGCATTTGTTCCATTAACACAAACTACTGTCTTTTTAGCTCCTGTATAGGTTGCAATATCCTCTTCAAACCTATCAACAAACTTGCCTACACTGGAAACAAAAGTTGAATCAATACATTCGTTTAAATACTTTTTCTCATTACCATGAAAAACAGGAGCATGTAAGGGAATGAAACTTTCAGGTTCATTATATAATTGCCTAATTTTATTTATTACTAGTTGATAATTACTCATTTTAAATCTTACATTTTTGAATCAAGGTATTTTCCTGTTTCTTTATGTCCAAAATCAGGTATCATTTGATGAAATAATTCAACCAAATCATTTTTTCCCCAATAAAGAGAGGTTTTTAATGTTTCAATCCTTCGATGGAACATATCAAGTTTATCATCATCATAATTCAGTTCATTTTTTATTACACCCAAATTTTCAAATCGATTCATATCCAGAGTTTCCTTATCGGTAAAGAATTCTTCAAAGTCCTTTTCACCTGTAGTATCACTATTTGTAAACAAACATGGCCACTTACCCTGTTGGGGTAATGTTTCCGCTAATTCTCTTGCTTCATTTTCAGTTTCACACAAATAAGGTTCATATCCATTCTTCTTCAAATACTTTATAGCAATTTCTGCAAAAGTAATAAGGTGGAGTTCCTCACTCAACTTAGGAAAGAATATATCTCTATTTTCACCAAAAACACATGACATCAGGCACAATTGCCCTGACTCTTTGGGTACAACAAAATATCTTTTTATATCCTTAGGTGCTACAATGGGTTGTTTTTTTTGAATACGTTGATTGAAACCATGTAATAACGATCCATCGGAAAATGCCACATTTGCAAACCTAGCCGTAGATATTACAATTTCTTTACTTCGTCGCATAAGGAACATTTCCATAATTCGTTTGGAAGCTCCCATCATATTAACCGGATTAGCAGCTTTATCTGTCGACACGCAAAAATATTTTTTTGTCCCTTTCTCAACGGCTTGTTTTATGGTTTTATCTGTGTTAAATATATTTACATTAATCATTCGCATTAATGTAAACGGATCCTTTTCACTTCGTACATGTTTTAATGCAGATAAGTTTAACACGTAATCATATTTCCCATCTTTTCTTATAAAAGCATCATATTCAATTGAACCAATATCCAAAGCAAAAGTTTGAAAGTCTCCTTCAATATAACCATAAGTACTACGTATATCTCGTACTAACTCAACCATATTGTTTTCACTTATATCTACAACATGTAATTTCTTTGGATTTCGCTTAAATATTTCTTTAGTGACTGCTTGCCCAATTGACCCTGCACCTCCTATAACTAAAAATGATGAAGAAGAAACAATATCCAAAAGCTCTTTACCATACTTATTAATATCCTCTGTAAAGAGTTCTTTTTCTCTTCCTATTAAACTTAACATACCTTTATTCGCTTTCTAATTATAAAAAAAATACATTATAATGATAGATTAAAATTTACTTCCATAATTGATCCAGAGAATTTTTCCATAAATTCCTAATAGACCAATAAAGCATCCCAAAAATAAACTTAAGACTACAATAATTTTCCTTTTAGGCCCACTTTTTTCATCAGGCACTTTTGGCGGTTCCAATACAGTAAAAACTGGAGTTTCTTCTTTAACTGCTATTTTTGATGCTTCTAACTGTTGAGCAAGATCTTTATACACTATTGAAGCTATCTCATAAGCATCACTTAGTCTTTGAAATTCAGGATCAATACGTTCGGAAATAATATTCCTATGACGATCTTTATAATTGAAATAGCTCTTTTGCGCTTCTTCATACTCCTTCTTCTTTGCGTCAAAACGTCCCTGTATAAATTCCAGATTTTTTCTAACCTGCTGGGTTTTGTAATCTATAATATATTTTTGAAGTATATCAACCCCCTTTTGTACGTATTGTGCTGCAAGAATAGGTTCTTCTGCTTCCAATTCAATAGAAACCAAGCCTGTGCTTTCATCTACTCCTATTTGAAACATTTCAGAAACATATTCTAATGCTAATAACTCTTCTTTGGCCAGATATAAAACTCCTAAATCCAAATTCTCTCCTAATTCAACTTCATTATCTGGAAAAACAGCATCTTTAAGCGTCCACGGTAACTTTATCGTATACTTGAATATTTGAGCACCTAATGTAGGAATAGTATCAGCTACCACATAATCATAAATAGATATGGGTTGTTCATATTCTTTAAAATTAAACTTCTCATGAATGAACTCATTTATGAAAGGATAACTGTTTACTACCTGCGGATATAATTCTGCTGGAATACCTTCTGATTGCCCCAGCATACTACCAAGGTTAACTCCAGCCATACCTGCTAATGCTCCTAATCCCCCTAAACTACTACTTTTCTTCTCTGTGGATGGCAAAAGTGTAGCTGATGCAGCATATTTTTCTGGACTTAAAAAAGCTATTAATAATCCGACAAAAACACATACCCCTACACTATAATATACTGTTTTACGTCCATTCCAAATAGTTTTGATCAATGCAACAAGATCGATCTCATCATTCTTAATGATTGGAGTAGTATTGATTGATGAATTTTTATCCATTACTGAAATCTATTTGTTATTGTAATAACGGTTAACGACAAAGATGCTAATGCACTTGCAATTCCAATCCAAGCCTGTGCACTTAACCCTTCACGAATCGGTTTTTGAGGAATTATAATTTCAGAACCTGGTGTAACCTTAGGGTACCTTCTAAAAAATAAAAAACCTTTTGTGGCATAAGATGCTCCATTGGGTCTTAATACATACGTTTTTCCCTTTTTTGCATTAATAGAAAAACCACCACTGGCATTTATATATTGTCTTACACTATACCTTTTTTCATAAACAGTAGAGGATGGATTAAGAACCTCTCCCGACACTTTTACTGTTTGTAGCTCAGAAGGTATATTTATTACATCTCCATCTCGCATAAAAATATCCTCCTTTGAACCAGGATTTTCCAATATATCTTTGAGATTCACACTTACGCTTTCAAATTCCAATTCTGAAAATACGAGCGTTGAATCCATCTTCATTAACTCATCTCTTTTTGCCTTTTCTTCTTCCGACAAATTTACTTTCCGATAAAGGCTGGCTCCTTCAGGATATGCATTTGCAGCCAAACCACCAGCTCTATTCACAATATCTGAAATTCTTTCTTTTGCAGTCGTTAAATTATATATTCCTCCATACATAATGTTCCCTGCAATAGTAACAGAACCAGAACTTAGAGAACCGGGCATAAACCGAACCGCTATAGCATCAAAAGGTTTTAAAATAAAATTGGTAGCGTCTTCATCCAATTTTAAATCTCGGGAAACATGAAAATAATACAATTCAGAAGAAGCTTCTGAAGATTGATCTGCTACATCATAAGGTAATCGTCGTCTGACTTCAAGTGTCGATTCTGACGCAGACTCTTTAAATCCACCTGCCAAAAAAACCAAATCTTCAATAGTCATATTGTCGGCATATGGATACTCCCCCATATTTTGCACTTCCCCCCATACTGCAACGATCTGATTTTCCCTCATATCATCAATCGCGGAAATGATTATATTATCGTTCTGTTTTAAAACAATATCACTTTCTCCACTAATAACTTTACCAACATTAAATGATATATTTTCAGGTGTATAATCATTTTTTAAACGCGTAATTAAACCTCTATTCAAATATGCATTCTCAATTAACCCATCTGCTCTTTGAATTAACTCCGAGAGCATTAGTCCTTCCCGATACTCATAATCTCCTGAATTAAATACTGCTCCTTTTATAGATACTTTATTGATAAAGCGATCTAAAATTTTACCCACAAATAAACTATCTCCACTTTGAAGTGTATACAGATTTATACTATCAATTGGTACTTCTTTAAATGTTTTCTGCTTACCCGTATTTCTATAAAGCTTAAGGATGTTTTTGTAGGCATTTTCCGTGAAACCACCAGCATATTTCACCATATCTTGTACTGTTTCACCTTCTTTAGCTTCAAAAATACCATCACGTTTAAATTCTCCCTCAACCCGAACTCTATTGATATAGGTTGGAACCATAATCACATCATTATCCGCAAGTGATATATTTACTTGCGAATTACCATTAATTAAAAAATCATACACATCTAAATGAGAAATAATTTCACCATTCCTTATCAATTGAATATCCCTGAATGAACCCTTTAAATCTGGTCCTCCACAAAGATAAAGCACATTAAATAAAGTCGCAGTCCCCGGTAAAGTATAGGTTCCCGGCACAGCCACTTCTCCCACTACATTTACGCGTATTGTTTTTAACTGTCCGGTTCTTATTGAAACAAAAGTTTTGGGAGTAACATTCTTCAGATCTCTATAAATACTCCCTAAAACACTTTTTAATCGACTTTTAGCCTGCTTAAAAGTTAATCCCGAAAGATATACTGGTCCTACTAAAGGTATTCTCACCTCGCCGTTTGATGCAATTCGCAACTGGTAAGTTTGTTCTGATGCACCCCAAACATCAATAATAATCTCATCACCAACACCTAATAAATAACTATTTGATATTGGCACATTAATCGAGGGATCAAATGTCAATTTTTTACTATTAAAAAAAGAAAACCCAAATATTTTATTGTTTATCAAAGATTCGTCCAAAACAGTTTTTGAGGATAAGACAGTAAGAGTTTCTTCATTGACTTCTTCTGTTTTAGTTAATTTACCTTTGGCAATTGCTTTTGAAATACCTCCACTTGCATTAAATTCTTTAATCCTTTGTCGTAACAAATAAATTTGATCATTGGTCATCCCTTTTGCTCGAGCAAGGTTGACTGCATCATTTTCACTTAAACCTCGCTTATTCATCTCAATCACAATCTGATTGATTTGATCATCGGTCAAATTTGCAACATCTACAGTAGATGGATCCACATTTTGAGCATATATCAGACATCCATTTGCAATAAAAACAAACGTAAGTAATAACAATATCTTATTCATCATTAAGTTCTTTTTATGGTAGGCTTCGCTTCCTGAGTCACAATCAAAGTGTCAGCAAGCAGATAAGAATCTTATAAACAAAGCCATCCAAATTTTGGACGACAAAAATACAAATTAACTAAACAATTTAGTTCTCAACAAGGAAAAGATTTACAATTAATTTATAAGTAACTTATTCTTAATTCGATAAATCTAAAAATCAACAAATTTTATTTAAAATATTTTCTGTGAAATATCAGTATGATAAAGATTCCTATTGTAATAGCAGAATCAGCCACATTGAAAACAGGTCGAAAGAAAACATAATGTTCTCCTCCCCACATTGGTAACCATGAGGGAAAATTACCTTCCATCAAAGGAAAATAAAACATATCAACTACTTTTCCATGTAAAAAAGGAGCATAACCTCCCTCGGCAGGAAATAAACTTGCTACCTGTGGATAGCTATCATTAAAGATGAGTCCGTAAAAAGCACTGTCAATGATATTACCAATGGCCCCAGCTAAAACAAGTGAAATACTAACGATTAAACCATAAGGAGCCTTTTTTATGGTCAACTGTCTTAAATAATAAGCAATTCCAACAACAGCTACTATTCTAAAGACACTCAGAATGATTTTACCAAATTTACCGGCCAACTCCATCCCAAAAGCCATCCCATTATTTTCAATAAAATGAATAATAAACCAATCACCTATAACATTAAACTCCTCGCCCAACATCATATGGGTTTTGATCCATATTTTCAAGGATTGATCCATTAGCAAGACTAATAATACAATACTTAGTGGCTTTTTCAATATTGAAAGCATAACTATAAATTTTACACAAAAAAAAGCCCTACAAAACGCTCATTTACGAGTGTAATTGTAAGGCATGTCCATTATTTTTTATAATATAAACCAGAATCATAAATTCATTTTCCATCGGCCAATTATACATTATGATGGAATCTATTTTTGATTTCTTTTAGCATCAATACTTAGCGTTGCATGAGGAACTGCTCGCAGTCTCTCTTTTGAGATGAGTTTTCCTGTTTCTCTGCAGACTCCATAAGTTTTATTTTCAATTCGCACCAAAGCAGCTTGTAAATGCTGTATAAATTTCAACTGTCGTTGTGCTAATTTTCCAGCTTCTTCTTTAGAAAGTACAGCAGCACCTTCTTCTAAAACTTTAAATGTTGGAGATGTATCTTGTGTATCATTTCCATCACCATGAGTTATTGTATTGCGAAGTAGTTCGTAATCTTTTTTTGCTTTATCAAGCTTTGCAACAATTATCTGTTTAAATTCCTGCAATTCCTCATCGGAATATCTTGTCTTTTCTGCCATAACAGTTAAATTTGAGTTTTCACCAATATGTAAAATAAACCATTATATTTCACACATCTGTTTCATCTGTTAAAAAACTAATTACAATGGGTAATTCTAATTATTTTACAATAAATAGATTTGCCTTAAAACTAAAATCAAGAGAATTTTCAATTAAATTATAATCTGAATCTCACTCTATTTTATTGATTCATTCTCTATGCTTTTTTACTTACACAGATGTAGGTTTCGACATTATTGTCTATCTCTACGAGTTTTCCTTCGGTTTCGTTACATGAATCTACAAGATTTATTTCCTCGGCCAAAGTTTGGGCTGCAATATAATCTTTATAGTTGATTACCGAATCATTTATTGCCTCATTTTTCTGTATTTCCAGAATAATTTTATCCGTAACATCAAAGCCGGAATCTTTTCGTAGGTTTTGAATTCTATTCACAAATTCCCTGGCAATACCTTCTTGTTTTAACTCCTCTGTTAAATGAATATCCAGCGCTACAGTTAACTGTCCTTCGCTCGCTACCAACCAACCAGGTATATCTTCAGATAATATTTCTACATCATCAATTGATATTTCAATTTGCTGCTCTGCCATATCAACTTTTATATGGCCTTCTTTTTCGATTAAGGCAATATCTTCCTGATTCATTTGATTTATGTGAGAGGCAATCTGCTTCATCATCTTTCCATATTTCGGACCTAATGCTTTGAAGTTTGGTTTTATTTTTTTCACTAATACTCCGGAAGTGTCAGTCAGAAATTCCATTTCTTTTACATTTACTTCAGACAACACCAAATCCTTCACTTTTTCCACCTGATATTGGAATTCTAAATCCAATATCGGAATTGTTATCTTTTGTAATGGCTGACGAACCTTTAAACTTTCTTTACGTCTTAGCGCCAACACCATTGAAGAGATATCCTGAGCATAAAGCATTCGTTGCTCCAATGCCTTATCAATCATTTCCTCATTACATATTGGGAAATCACTTAAATGAACCGATTCAAAATTACTATGTCCTGATACTGTTGTCAAATCTTTATACAGTTG
>JBNKGY010000021.1:0-30818 GCA_050290065.1 Marinilabiliaceae bacterium | reverse complement strand
TCTATTCTGAGAATCTTGATAAACATTATTGACCATCCTATCTTTAAATAATTGTGTTCCTTTCCTGTTACTCACTATAACAGAATGGTTTCGGTTAGTTATATCTATTTTTCCAAGTCCATTAACAGTGCCAACATATAAATTATCACCACCATCGTAATACATATCCAATGCATTATTCAATTCTTCCGAAACAAAAATCAATGAATCAAGATTAGTCTCACCTGCTGGCAAATATTGAATCCCCCCATTTAAGCTACCAATCCATAATGCACTATATCGATCCTCCGCAAGGCACCATATGTCATTGGAAAGCAATTTGCTATTTTCAATTGTGTAATGATTAAACCGTCCATCTCTATAACAATATAATCCATTCAAATATGTAGCAATCCATAAGCAACCATGCCTTCTTTCTAATAAATCTACTATAACATCATTTTTTGTGGCGAGTTTTTCAAATACCCCTTCATCATCATTAGAAATTTTAAATAAACCATTACCATCTGTCCCTAACCATACAATATTCTTCTTTCCTTCATATATAGAACTAACATCATTACAACCTGAATATTCAACATTTCTAAACTTTTGAAAACTCTCATGAGAAAATGATATCCCATATTTGTTATGTCCTAACCATATTACACCATTATTATCCCGATATATACATTCAACATTATTTGATGCAATTGATGATTTTTCAGCTGGAATACTAACTTGATTTATATATTCACCAGAAGCTTTATTATAAATAAACACACCTGCATGATCTGTCCCAATCCAAACATTGCCTTTTTCGTCATCAATAATCTCCAAAACCCCATTACCTGATGTTTCAACTTTAGAATCAAATTGCATTACCTTCCATTCTAAATCCTGTTTTTTTTTGAATAGAACTTTTCCTGTAAAACGAGAAAACAACCATATGCCCTTACCATTATCCACATAGAGCCCCGTGTATAATTTGACATCCTCCTCCTTTAATCCCCCATTAATTGTCAACAACTTTTGCTCTCCAGTTCTACTATTAATTTGCCAAACACACCCTGTTTTACATATGGCATACAAATTTTCTCCATCATCACTTAATTTTGATGACAAAAATTCATCAAATTGAAAATTTAGCAGATTTTTTTTAAGAACCTTATTTTTAGTATCATAATAGTAAACGACACGTCCACTCAACACCCATAATCCTTTGTTTTTATCAACATAAACTTTATATGTCCTATCTACCTCAATTCCAAATTCTTCTATCAATTTAGGAATAGCACTGGAAAACTTATTCTTTTCCCTATTATACACCATATATGTATAGCCACAACTTATCCAAATATTTCCAAATCCATCTTCTTGTAAATCGTAAATATCAGTAATTTCTTCTTTGTTATTATCTTGAGAATAAAGTTTAAAAATCTTGAAATTGTAACCATCATAACGATTTAAACCTGATTCTGTACCAATCCACAAAAAACCAAAACTATCTTTTAAAATAGTTCGCACACTGCTATTTGACAATCCGTCCTTTGTATTCAGATGATGAAAAATATATGATGACTGATCATTAGCAAACAAAGAAGGTGTCCCAATTAAGATTAGGATAAATAATAAGTGAAAAAAAATGCCCTTTCCCATAATTCTATTAGCTAAATATTGACGAGATAAATTTATGTATTTTTTTTATCGATTAGAATTTATTATAACTTTTTAGAGACTGTCATGTCTCAAACAAATGATTGTCATGTTACTTTACACAGTAGCATAACAGTATATACAAAAGTAGTTTTCTATAATGATCTTATAATCCCCAAAAACAACTGCATTAAATAGTGTCAGCATTAAAACTCCATTTTTTTCGTCACTCTTGCTCTCAAATTGATCATTTACGGAAGTAAACTCCCATTTTTCGTACTTCGAAAGCCTCAAAAATGAAGCTTTCTTATCTGCCACTTGAGTTTTCGTGCAAGTACTAAATAGAAGGTTTCAACAGCAAAAAAACTATTACTAAGAGTTAAAACTGTCTATTTATCAAACCCGATTAGCAGAATAAAATTATCACGTTCATAATTATTGAAATACATTCAGGTTATTTGCACAAACATAACTTAATGTGACAGTTTTACAAACCTCATTAAAATACCACAACATAACAATTTTCAATTTCTGCCTTTGCCCAGTAGTTTTTTCGTATATGTCCCGCAATATCAAAATTTTTAACATATTTGCCATCATACTTCGTAAAAAAAAATGAATCCATCGAAATAATTCCAACCTATTTGTATTTAGCTTGCGAATTGGTTTGAAGTTGGTATTTGCCAAATAAACTTGCGATCAATAAAACTCAAATTTAGAAACTTAAAAACCTAGTATTCTTCAAAATTATTTCGATTCTAATTCTATGTAAACAAGACTACCTGAATGCACTCCAAGCTATTTTAAGTTTGGGAGCCTTTATTAAGTTGCAATAAGGTTGTTGGAAGATATTCATAGTCCACTTATTACTGTTTATTTAAAAAAATCGGCCCCTCATATGAGGGGCCGAATCATCTGTAAAATATCTTCTAAAAAATTAAACCTAAACACCTCTTTATCTCCTAAAAAACCATATACACAGGTTCTTTCTGAGAATAAAAGTGTGTGTTGTGATTAGCAAATATAAGTTTATAAAGCAAAGGCGATTTCCTTTTGCATAATCATCAATCAACCTTAATATTCACATTACCTTTTATATCACGGGATGAACTCCCAACTAAAAGGGTATAACCTCCTGATTCAACTACCCAATTATTTCCTGACTCATCATAATAAGCCAAGTCTTTAATTAAAACATCCATTGTTATCTTACGGCTTTCTCCAGCCTTTAAAAACACCTTTTTAAAAGCTTTCAACTCTTTTGCTGCGCGTTCAACTTTTGATTTTGGCTTACTTACATATAATTGGGCAATCTCTGCTCCATCTACTTTTCCTGTATTTGACAAGGTAAAAGACACCTTAACTTTTCCGTTTTCTTTAACCTCTTTGTTGTCTACTATAGGTTTGGAATAAGTAAAGGAAGTATAGCTTAATCCAAATCCAAATGGATAAAGAGGTTCAATCTTTTTAGTATCAAACCAACGATAACCAACAAAAATACCTTCTTTATAATATTGATTAATACTGTCACCCGGATAAGATAGCTCACCGTAAAAATGTGCCGGATTATCTTTTAACTCTTTTGGGAAAGAAAAAGGTAATTTTCCTGAAGGGTTAACATCACCTGAAATAACATCGGCAAATGCATTACCAGCCTCAGAACCTAAGTACCAGCCCTGCATAATAGCAGGTACTTTATCTACCCATGGCATAGCCACAGCGTTTCCACTAAGAAGGACAACAGCTGTATTAGGATTTACTTTCAGAATAGCCTCAATCAGTTTATCTTGTCCAAAAGGAAGGTGCATTGTTCTTCTGTCGCCGCCTTCACAATCCTGAAAGTGATTTTTATTCAGACCTCCTACATATAATACTATATCAGCATCTTTTGCGACATCCAAAGCGGCAGTAAAGAGTGAGTCTGTATCAAGTTTAGACGGCTCTTCCCTTCCATACAATGATGGTCCGGAAGCATACCCCATACTATACACTATATTTTCTTCGCCATACTTATTGATTAAGCCTTGTAAAGGAGATACCTCATAAGCTACTTTCAATGAAGAAGAACCGCCTCCAATTACCAAACTACGAGAAGCATTTTCTCCAATAACAGCAATTTTCTTTCCTGCAGAAACAGGAAAAAACTCATTATCATTCTTTAAAAGTACAATTCCTTCTTGTGCTATTTTACGTGCAGCATTGCTATGTTCTGGCGACACAAAACGGCCAAAGGGCCTATTAGTACTCATTGTGGTACGGAAAATTAATCTTAAAATACGACGAACTTTGTCATTCAACACCTCCATATCATATTTCCCTTCTTTTATTCCATTCAGAAAAGCATCAGCTAAGTAATAATCGGAATATGGGAAATGCCCACTTGTGGTTAACCCATTAGTATAGGTTCCCATTTCAATATCCAATCCGTTATTAACTGCTTCGCTGGTGTTGTGCACCCCTCCCCAATCGCTAATAACAACACCATCAAACTTCCAATCCTGTTTAAGAATTTTATTTAGCAACAGATCGTTATGACAACAGTGTTCACCCCTGAATTTATTATAGGCTCCCATAATTGACCAGGCTTTACCTTCCTGAACTGCCGCCTTAAAAGCAGGAAGATAAATCTCATGCAAAGCCCTGTCGCTTAAATCAACATTAATATGTCCGCGCCAAAGCTCCTGGTTATTAAGGACAAAGTGTTTAACACAAGCTGACACTCCATTTTCCTGTACACCTTCTATATAAGGTACCACCATTTTGGAAGCTAAATAAGGATCTTCGCCCATATATTCGAAGTTACGCCCGTTCAGAGGGGTACGATAAATATTAACACCCGGCCCTAACAACATTGTTTTATTACGATAACGGGCTTCTTCACCTATTGATTGTCCGTAAAGCAAGGACAATTCAGGATTAAACGTTGCTGCCAAACAGGTTAATGCAGGGAATGCTGTACATGAATCACTTGTCCATTGTGCCCCACTCCATTCATCCCATAGAGCTTCCTCACGTAATCCATGAGGCCCATCAGAAGTCCATACTTCCGGAATTCCTAAACGAGGTACCCCTTTAGAGCTAAACTTGGATTGGGCATGGCATAAATCTACTTTCTCCATTACTGTCATAAGCGAAAGAGCACTTTCAACACGTTCTTCCAGTGGCTTTGTAACATCAAGGTAAGCAGCTCTATTTTTTTGAGCTGAAAGGCATACTATATTTCCTAATAGTAATAAGAAGAGAATTCTAAGTTTCATCGTTAATTGTATATTTTATTTTGTTTTATAATCTCTATTGCTCACTCCAAACCAAGACTCCGGCAGGTTTCAAAACCTTCTCACCAATAAGGATCCTTGCTGATGCAGGGATATCCATTGTATAATCATCTGAAGAATAATTAACTGCAATCTTAAAGCCATCCCTCCAATACACATAAATACCTTCAGGATAATTATCGGTAGCTACACCGGTACTTTCAAATGTGCTGCGCAGGATATCCTTTTCAAGTTTTGATTCATCCGTATCAACACCTATATAAGTTACAGTACCTTTGCCAATTTTATTCATTACAACAGCCGCTTTACCTTTGTAAAACTGATTACTATATGTTGCCAACACCTCCGTATTTTTATCAGGGTTGAGCAAGTCGCCCCAATTATCCCATTTATAAGTAGCAGAATTCATTACGACTTCTCCCTTTGTTTTATAACTACCTAACATATCTGTTGATTCCACTTGAGCTCCAATTAAACCGGCAATAGGAGCTGCCCAATCCGCTTCCCAAATATGCCCATCACGGTTACGAGTAGCTGTACGGCAAGTTAAAATCAAATGTCCGCCATTGGCTACGTAACTTCTCCATCTTTTCACCAACGCAGAATCAACTAAATCGTAGGCAGGCGCAATTAAAAACTTATAGTTTGAGAAATCGGTATCTTCAGAAATAACATCCGTAGGAGCACCTAATGATTTTGCCATTTCCAGAAATTTGACAGGGTAATCCCAGGTATTCCACTGATAGGTTAGTTTCTGACGATCAATAGCCCAGTAATTGTCTAAATTCCAAAGAATAGCTGTTGACTTTTTTGCTAAGTTTTCAGGCATCGTTTGGTTTGCTTTGTATGCTTTGCGAAGTATTTTTACATCCTTCATAAATTGTACATACTCTTTACCTCCTTGCGATAAAGTAACGCCATCAGGCTTCATTATACCTGAGTGGTATTGTTCACAACTATAATTAACCTGGCGGAAACGGTATGAACATGCCAATTTTCCTCCTGCTGCGAAAGTGTGAAATAACCACATATGAACAGCTCCGGGTTGCAATAATGGATTATATCGCCCCCAATTTACAGGCCCCGGTTGAATTTCCATTACTCCAGACACTCCACCTGTTGCTTTATAATATTCTGCAGCAAATAGGATTAATTTACCATTTCCCAAGCGATACCCAAGCTCGCCTATATTGTCAGTACCACCATTAGGATAAGCTGTATAAGCAGCAAAATCAAGATATTCAGTCCGCCTTGGATCCGATCCTGTTGAAACTGCAGTATAATTTGTTGTAATATATTGGTTATCAGAAATACGTTCTCTCAATATCTTTGCTTGAAAATCCAAAAAATCAGCCTGACTATCGGCAAAATACCTTTTAAGGTCTAATAACGCATGAGGATTATTCCCCCACCAGTCAACGAGGTTTGTATTTGGAATAATAACCTCCTCGAAACTATTAAACTTTTGGCTCCAAAATGCAGTGCCCCATGTCTGGTTTAACCCATCAATTGTTTTGTATTTATCTCTAAGCCATAAACGAAAAGCTGCTTGAGACGATGGGCTATAATCAGCAATTGCAGGAGGCTCATTATCTAACTGCCACCCGGTTATATTTTTATTATTGCCATAGCGTTCGCCTAGTTTAATAACTATCTTTTCAACTAATTCGCGATATTTTGCATTGTTTATTGAGTTTAATCCACGAGTACCATTCTCGCCCCTGATATAATTTCCTTTCTCAATAAATGTTTCAGGATAATTAACCCTCATCCAAACTGGCGAAGTTGCAGAAGGCGTACACATTATTACCTTCAAATTATTTTTCACGCAAATATCCACCACTTTATCCAGCCAGGAAAAATCATAAATACCTTCGACAGGCTCCATTTTAAACCATGCAAACTCAGCCAAATGGATAAATTCATAACCCATATCACCTATCCTTTTAATATCCCTCTCCCACTGGGCTTCATTCCAATGCTCAGGATAATAATACATTCCTGTAGTTACAAGTTCTTTTTCAGGAAAAAACCTATTAGCATCTTTAACTTGTGCTTTTATCCCTGAAAAAGAAATCAACAATACCAGCAAGGTTGACTTAAACAATAACTTACTCATAATCTCTGTTTTAATACTTTTATTTTCCCTATACATTCTTTAGGTAAATGCATTGTTATTATTTTACCTCCGAAGCAAATTGCCCTTCGGTTAATCTCTAAATTGAAATACGTCTCAAAAGGCTGAGCTTCCTTTAAAAACTCTGTATCAAAAATATTTCATTCAATATTATTTGAGGCTATCCTTATGATTCAAATTACGTAACATTATCGTGCTTTTGATCTTATACCAATTGTATTACAAAATGAGACTTATCTCATGTTGCTTACTACAATGGTTAATGCCGATGTATATTTGAAGAGCGTTAAAAAAGCTTGCGCATTTTAACGCTCAATTCAAATAACTTTCGGTATTACATTAAAACCCTCACATATTTAAGGTGCTTACAATAATTAAATGTTATAACCCAACATGGACATAATAAACACAAAAAGAGAGTATCAAAAAACTGATACTCTCTTTCATTTTATATTCATAATACTTCTATCCTATTCAATAAATCATTTTATACTTTTTATTTAAGGAATGAAGTTAATATGATTTCAATCAGATTCTTATTCGCTTCTGATGACTTCTATCTTTCCTAAAAAAAAGGTGCACCTATTTTTTAGGACGAATTATCATTGCAAAACCACCACCGTTAGCCAAATTCATTTTCAGCTTATCTGAACTTACAACTTGAACGTTTTCGTGCTTATAATCTGTTGCATCTTTTCCTGCATTTATGCCATCTTTAAATATTTCGGCAGAGTAAGATCCCTTACCCAGGAAAGAAAGGTCAATTGTCATTTCACGAGACGACCAGTTAGTTAAACCTCCAACATACCAAATATCCCCTTTTCTTCGAGCAATAGCAACATATTCACCGACCTTGCCATCAATAGCTACTGTTTCATCAAAAGTGGTAGGAATCTCAGAAATAAAAGTAGTACTCTCCTGCTCTTTCATATATGCAGTAGGACTATCAGCCATCATCTGCAAAGGCGCTTCAAATATAACATACATACCCAATTGATGACATCTGGTTCCCTGGCTCATAGGCATAGAATTACTTGGTCGAAAATCTGCCTTGATTGCGTTTCGCATTGCTCCGGGTGTATAATCCATTGGTCCGGCCAGCATTCTGATAAAAGGTATGCTAGTAGCATATAGAGGCATATCATCATCAGGTGTCCACTTGGCATTCTCTAACCCTTTAACCCCTTCAAAATTTAAAATATTAGGAAATACCCGCTGGATACCTGTCGGTTTATACATACCATGAAAATCAATAAAAAGGTGATATCCTGCAGCTTTTTCGGCAATATTATATAATGATTTTACCATTTTTTGATCATCACGATCTATAAAATCAATTTTAAACCCTTTCACTCCCATTTTTGAATAGATAGAGAAAGCATCATCTAAAATCTGATTAATGGCGTACCATGAGGCCCAAAGAATGATACCTACATTTTTCTGTTCTGCGTAACGAACCAATTCTTCAACATCCATATCCGGTGCGATAGCCAACATGTCAGTCTCTAGACTCCAACCTTCATCCAAAACCACATACTCAATATTGTTTTTAGAAGCAAAATCGATATAATACTTATAGGTTTGCGTATTAATTCCAGCTTTAAAATCAACTCCCGATAAATTCCAGTCATTCCACCAATCCCAGGCTACTTTGCCAGGTTTTATCCAACTTATGTCAGAAACTCTCGAAGGAGAAGAAAGTTTCTGAACCATATCATTATTCAGCAGTTCCTTATCGTTCTCACTTATTATTACAGCTCTCCATGGAAATTTACGGGTTCCGTCAGTTTTTGCAATATAGTCCTCCCTTTTCGAAACCATATAGTTCATATGCATGAAACCACCCAAACGTTCTTCTTTTGGATAACGACCAAAGACTCCCTTCAAACCAAACTGTGATTGATTATTCTTAGAAAGAAACATTCCCGGATAATCCTCAAGATCGGCCTCTATGATAGCTGCCTTTTTCCCATTACCCAAATCAACAAGAAGGGGTGAAATAGACAGCGTATCTTTTACAAATTGAGAAAGAGGAATCCCATCATAAGTGCATTCAAAAGCAGATGCATACATATCATTTTCTCGTAAATCGCGCACATAGGGAACAAAAGCATTGTAATCTTTGCTAAAATTAAAACTTGCCTGCTCTGATTCAACTATGATTTGACCCTTTTTACTTGTAAAAAAGCGATAGGCAACTCCATCGTTGTAAGCTCTTAAAATCAGACCAAAATCGCCCTTAAATTTTACTATTGCCTGATTGTATTCGTCAACCACCTTATTCTTTTTATATAAAGGAGTATCAAAAGATGTGTTAACTTTTGTTTTTTTTACATCAATAACTTTTGCATTATCACCTAAAACAACTCCTCCACTTAGAGATAACGAAATAGTTGAAGAAGCAATAGCTTCAGTATCTTCATGTGTTACGGACCATGAGATTTTCTTCCCACTTTCCAAAGCCAAATCAATCTTCCCATTGGGAGACTTTACATGTATTACCTCGGCAATACCAACACTTGTTGATAAATACACAAGAACAACTACTAACAAAAATATTCTATTCATTTTATACTATTTATTTAAATTACTATTTAACAGTTTTTAATTGCCCAACTCAATTACAAAATTTGCTAACTGACCTGATTTAATGTCAATTAATGCAGTTTTTTCTCTTTTGTTGTAGCTTATAATTTTCCCCATGTTGCCATCTACCATTATATTAATAGCATTGTCGGGTAACCTGAGTGTAATTTGTTGCTTTATTGGCGAAGCCAATTCCAACTCTACTTTTCTTTGACTCCAGGCCATTTTTTCAACTTTAACCTGGTTCCTGGCCAATACTCCAGCAACCGAGCCGTGTTCCCATACAGGTGGTTTTGCAGGAAGTAAAGAGATGTATCCCGGTTCGGAATAGATTAGCGCACGAATAATGACAGACTGAAATCCTCCACTTAAATCCATATTGAACAAACCGTTGGGATCATGAAAAGTGGCCAATGAATTGGACCAATACTGTGCCGATAGCCATGATATTATATCTTGTACCAACTCCGCATCACCCAAGTTCTCAGCAACCCAAGCCAGCTGTACCAGCCCAAAAACCATAATTCCACCCCTGTCGTTCCTGCGCACTTTCATGCGTTCTTCCACAGCTCTGCGCACACCATTCCATAAAACAGTATCGGCTTTTAAATCAGGGTCTATGATATCATACATTCCGTACAAATGAGAAACGTGTCGATGATGATGATTTTCTTCATATCCAGGCCATAACCATTCACGAAGGCAACCTGTTGAATCAACTTCATATTCAGGCATTTTAGCCAGCATATCATTCCATTCTCGCAATTGCCCTTTGCTTTCGTTGAGTGATTTTCCTACACTTAACAAATTTCGCAACAACTCTTTTGCAAGCATCACATCCATGGTGGCGTTAATAACAGCTTGCGAACTATGATTTGTAGGATTGTTCTCAGGGGAATAAGAAGGATTAAACACATACTTACCATCAACGCCAATGGACAAGAAATCTTCGTAAAACAGCGCGGCATCCTTCATAAAAGGATATGCCCTTTTTCTTAAAAAATCCATATCGCTGGTATACAACCAATAGTCGTAATAGAAGTGTGCAGCCCAAGCTGCCCCTCCAGTCCAAAAATTCAAACACCATACAGGGCCGTAATTTTGGTTGAGCCCGTGTGATGAACTGTGCGATGGCACCATGAGACCTCGACACCCGAAAAGGTTTTTGGCATTCGTCCGATAGTCATCTAATCGCGCATCGTGATAATCAAAATAGGAATTCATTAATTCGGGCATATTTGCACACAAATAGGAAGAAACAGCTACCGGCAAGTTGCCATCGTGCGTATAGTCCGACTGCCATGCGGGTGTCCACAAACTTCCCCATATTCCCTGAAGGTTGGGTGGGTTTTTACCCGTAGCGCTTAAAATATTGTATCGTGCTGCGTAAAATTGCTTCTCAACAAATGCAGGTGAGAACTTATCTTTAGCATTCAACATCATTACTTCAGCATCCATGTTCGCATCTTTCAAGCTCCCCCCAAGGTTGATCTGTACCCGGTTAAATAATTCAGAATGGACTTTTACATGAGCTGCCAGTGCCTGATCATAACTACGCTCCATTTTTTGGAGTTTGGCCTTAACCTCATCCTCTTTAAAAGGATGTCCTGTTTTATATGTCTCTATTTTCACGATCAACATTACATCGGTAGTATTGTTAACCGTAACCGCATTACCTTCTGTTTTGGTCACTCCATTTTGAGGAATAACCTTGCCCACTCCTTCAAAACCTGCGATATTACCTTCCCATTGATAGCTAAACTCACTTTTATAATACAAATTGTTGCCATTGGCATAATACTCGGTCTTTTTTATGTATTTATTGATGTACTCCCATTGATTCCAAGCTACATCCCTACGGCTGAATGAAAAACTTATATTAATTGGGGCTTTTGATTTTACGCGAATCACCATCACACTGTCGGCCCTTGAGATAAACTGCGAGCGCTCAATAACATTACTGCCTTGATTCCACCGAACATATGCCACTCCTTTTTCAAAATCGACGCCCCGCTCATAATCAGATACATTATCTACAGGAGTCGTTTTAATTTTAACATCAAAGGCCGGGATGAACGGGTCAGTCGCTATTTTTCCGTAAAAACCTGCCTGGTTACATAATTCTAGCGGAAATTTCTCGGCTTCGCTTCCATTTCCTCTTAAAAGTGCCCCCCTAACTTCATCCAAAACCTTTTCTTGCTCAACCGGCTTCTGCGGAATGTTTAAAGGCAGGTACAAATCAGCATGATTTAAAATGATTGTTTCATTGTAAGGCAGGCCATATACCATTGCCCCCATTGTACCATTCCCAAGCAACAGGGCATTGTCAGATGTTTGTGCGGGCAACCAGCTGGCAAATCCTTTTGTATCGTTGTTGCGATTGCTTTGCTGCCCCATTGCAGTTGCTATATAGCAACAAGAAAGTAATATCAAGACTAATCTTCTCATCTTACTTTTTTTGGGATATTTAATTTCACGTTTGTTGAAAAAAGTTACTCCATTTGCCCTCAACAGGCTTCTTATTTACAAAAGCCATTTATTAAGAGCCATTTTTCGCAGGCTTCGGGCCAGGTCGATTTGGTATCGTTCGCACGCCCTAAACCATATCCGTGCCCCCCAGATTGGTAAATATGAAGTTCACAGGAAACATTATACTTTTTTAAAGCCAAGGCATAATTGATGCTATTCTGAACCGGTACTGCCCCATCATCCATTGAATGCACCATAAATGCAGGAGGCGTTTTGGCATTCACCTGCAATTCGTTAGAGAAATGGTCCAGCTGCTCGGAAGAAGGGTTCTCTCCAATCAGATTTATCCGGGATTCCATATGGGTAACACCTTCTTGCATAGATATTACCGGATAGATGAGTAATGAAAAATCGGGACGTGCACTGGTTGTGTCGTCAGATTCATATACCTTTTCGTTATAATGGGTTGAAAGCGTAGAGGCCGCATGTCCCCCCGCAGAAAATCCCATGATTCCAATTTTTTCAGGATTGATTCCCCACTCTTTTGCATGGCTGCGGACAATACGCATTGCCCTTTGCCCATCCTGCAGGGGGGCTATTGATTTGTTTTCCATAATGGCATCGTCGGGCAAACGATATATCAGTACGAAAGCTGTTATACCTAAATCATTGAACCATTGCGCCATCTGAAAGCCTTCATGTTGAATGGCAAGCCCGACATAGCTACCTCCGGGACAAATAACAACTGCCGTACCTGTTGCCTTTTCCGCAGGTGCAGGATACATATAGAGGCGGGGCTCTGTTATGGATTCCTTAGTGAGCCAATCTGCTGTTGTATCAATATTCTGTTTGAACTTGTCATTTTGAATAGCTCCGGGAACCTCACCATTCCATATGTCAATAACCTTACTTTGCGCCGACAATGACCCGATTGAGGCAACCAGGCAAATTAGGGGCACAACTATTTTTTTAAAATCTAACATGTTTATTTGCTTTTATAGTAATTATTCATAATATACCAGGCTTTCTTCTTCTCTCCATTTTCTGAAATCAAGCCTTTCCGGTTGTAGCCTTTTTGATACACCTGGTTCATCCTTCCTAACGACCTGTAGTCGAACAGAAGCCAAGGGCACACCCCGCATAAGTTTGGAATGTTAGCAAACATTTCTACCTGATTTTTGTAGATGTTCTCCTGATAGGTTTCTGTCCAATAAGCAGCTTCATCAACCGCGCCACCATGGTTTCCATATAATGCTTCCCCACCAAACTCAGAGATGAACACCGGCTTGTCGGGAAACTCAATATTCCATTTCGTATCGCTTGGCTTACCTTGCCATGGAATATACCACCCAATGTATTCATTAAGTGCTATCAAATCGGAGTATTTGTAAAGAGGATCCCACACTTTGAAAGTATTGTTACCATACCCCTGAGTATTTACAACATGCACAATTAAACGAGTAGTATCTAATGCTTTGCACTTCTGAGTTAGTTCAATAAGCGCTTCATTGCGATTAGGTGTTCCCGGATAGGTTTCGTTTGAAAGACTCCAGATGGCAACGCCACAACGATTTTTATCCCTGCGGATCATTTCGTTAAGCATGGTTTCCAATTTTTGAGGAACCAAGCTATCCGAAAATTGAATATGTTGATAAACCGGCAATTCATCCCACACCATAATTCCCATTCGTTCTGCCTGTTTAAGCATATTCTCGCTATGAGGATAATGTGCTAACCTTACAAGGTTACACCCCAACTCTTTTGCGGCATTCAACAAAATATCAGCATCCTCTTTTGAAAAAGCCCTTGCAGCTTTATAGGGATTTTCCTCGTGTATATTAACCGACTTGATAAAAATTGGTTGTTTATTCAACAGTACTTTAGTCCCCTGCACTTCAATGCACCTGAAACCAATTTCGTCTGCAACAACATCCGTTTCACTTTCAACCAACACCTTGTATAGTTTAGGATTTTCAGGCGACCAAAGTTCGAATTTCGAAGAAAACTCAATCTTTGCAAATCCCTTATCGTTAGTCTTGGTTTTGTAAACAATGTTTTGTTCTGGTATTTTTATCTTAATATTTTGTTCGGCATGTTCGCCATTTAATTGAATCCAGCCAAGGACAGTATTCAAGCTTCCCTTTTTAAGCTGAATAAAATAATCCTCTATATAGGTATTACCAGTTTCAACCAGGTTGACATCCCGTGTGATACCCCCGTAGTTAAACCAATCGTACCCATAACTTGGCAAGCCGTTGCCTCTACGGTTATTATTAGCCTTAACAATAATAGTGTTAACCCCCTCCTTAGCTTTGCCTGATATTTCGAATTGAAAGGGAGTGAAACCACCTTCGTGGCTGCCAATTTTCTCACCGTTTAAGAACACATCAGCACTATAATTTACCGCCCCAAAATGTAGAAACAACCTTTTTCCACTTTCCGGGGTGTGTTGAAACTGCTTTTTATACCAAACAGTGCCTTCTATGTAAGTCAGTTCACACATTTGTGAATTGAAATCGCCCGGAACATTTAACTCGGGGCCACCCTCAAAAGAATATTCTACAAAATCCGTTTTTTTCTGAGGCTGTTTCTCCTCCCACACCTTTCTCCAGTCGCCCCCTCCACCAGGGTCAATCATTACAGTCCACTTCCCGTTTAAACTGGAAGTATTTCGCCCGTCAATATTCACCATTGCAGTTTGGGCATTTACACTACCCAAAAAAAGAGTAAAAACCCCAAAGGCTAACATCCTTTTCTTCAGTTGTATTTTTAAATATGCTTTCATTATAAAAATGTTGATTTCCTGGTTACGTGCCTGATATCTCAGGAAAGTAACCGTGTTATACTATACAAATTCAATTTTAAGAACGATTGTAATTTTATCCATTGTAATTACATCAGGCGAAATAAGAGTTAGTTGATTTCTGGCGAACTGTCCATGTGAGCTCAACACCGATTTTAACAACATTGACATTTTAAATATCCTGATACTGGTTTGTTTCTCATTTCGATTGATGAACCGGGTTTGGGCAAGCCCAATAATGTATTCCCTCCATTCGATTTGTAAAACTACCAACAAATGACACAGTCATTTTATTGGGATCTAAAACCAGAGTGACAATATACTTGAGATCAACGAGCTAAACCTCCCTTGATGTATTCAAATCGGTATGCTTATGTATCTTTACAGTATATTAACCGGTTTGGCATCAATGGAGGTCTCTTTTTAACCGAAAAAACACTTCCTCGGTTTCCTGATGTTTGATGCAAGGGGGTAATTTGATTTTTTATATTCGCAACGGCTGGAGAAGGAATCAACGATGTTGTGGAACTGGATTTAACGGCTAAAGGATGTGCCTATATCATGGTTATGCAGACTTTAGCAAATCTGTTTATTCTAAAGCTCCTACTAATTGGGAAGCAATAACTCTGGTAAGCATCCCGGAGGCGACTTCCTCATAGTTTTATAAACAAACCGAAAAGCATTGAACAAGATACACCATAGCTCTTTCAAATTACTCCCAATTATTCAGGAAGTAATTTGAAAGCTACACCTACTGTAAAAAAAGACAAGAGCTCTTTTCGCAAATTAATTTTCAACAGCCATCTTTTGCAAAGCCCTCGTCACATTTCCTATTTAGTGTTCGTCTATAAAGTCCAACTACTGCGTTGTTGCTCAAAATCCAAATCCTCACATAAGCTAGTATACTGCAGTTTGAATTTTTTACATACCTTTTATTTGAACTTTATAGTCCAAACACCTCACTTTATGGACAGACTCTACTGGGTGTCATTATGAAAGCGTGGTTATTTCGAGTAGCTCAGTAAAAAAACAGCAGAAACCAGGCTTATGAAGCCAGTAAAAAAACATTTTCCTGACGAACATAACAAAGTTATTGGTGTTTTTTAATAGCGCTATTTATGTTTTACATCTCTATTTGCCGGTTTCAGATATATATTCCAAAGTAAATCCATAGTAGTATGGTTTATTTCCCGTAATGGTATATTTATCAAGTGTTCTGGCACCCCAGCTATCATTTCCTCCTACCCCGTGAATGTTCTGGTCAATGTTTATATTGATAAAATCACGAGTAGGCAATTCATACGGGTGCTTGGCTTTTTCCAGTTCGGCTTCAGTATAAGGCCACGCCCGGAAACAGAGTGGTTGTAATCCGGTTACTTTTACACTACCTGTTTGTTGACCAGAAAATTTAAACCACCGTACATCGCAACGGTTGGCATTATCCTGGGGAGCTACATAATTGGTTATGAAATTTTCTAGTTTCAATTCATATAAACCAACCAGGTAACCGGTTTTACGATCGGGATAATTCTCGTAAGGGCCTCTACCATACCAGCCGATGGTACTCATTTCTGATGGCAGTCTCATTCTCATGCCAAATTTGGGCATTAGTGGAATTGTATCAGATTCAGGTGTGTACGTTGCCTCCACCTGTAACTTTCCGGTGCCGTTCACAGAGTAAGAGAGTTGATAGGCTGCACCAACCTCACCAAGTTTCATATTGAAAGTAACAATGGCCACCCCTGCTTTCTTCTGAACCTGAAATTTTTCGAGCTTGCGAGTTGCACCTGCCTCTCTCCATTTGCCAAGCCGCTCAGAATAACCACTCCTTTTCTGGTTATCGTTTGCAGGCTTCCAGAAATAAGGTTCCAGAGAGCCATAAAGCAGTTCTTTATCATCTACTTTCCAACTGGTTAATGCTCCGTTTGTTTTATCGAAGCTAAACCGGATGGCACCCGCCTCAACATGAATTGCTGCTGACGTTTCTTTAATCTCAGGCTCCCCACCATCGGCACTAACCTTCTGAGATACGGCATTTTTCAGTACAAACTGACCACGGGCAACTGTAAAGCCGACATCAGCCCAAAGGGTTGGCTTTTTTAACCGGGCAAATACATTCAGGATAACCTCACCATTCCATTTACTGTATGCTTCAGGAAAACCAAGCGCAACCTCATAGGATTGCCCCGAAGCAACCAACGGACAGTTTAACAGGCCTGATTTTTCAACTTTTCCGTTCACCTGGAATTCATACACCAAATCAAATTCATCGGTTGAAGTAAAGTCATAACGATTGAGTACCTTTACACTCAGTGTTTTTATATTTCCGAGTTCAAAATCAATATTCTGATACACCTTCTGAACCTGATAATAGTGTGGATGCGGCATCCTGTCGGGGCCAACAAGGCCGTTAATACAAAATGTCCCATCGTTGGGCTGATCGCCGAAATCGCCGCCATAGGCCCAGAATTCATCATCTTTTAATTTTAAATCGGAGGGGTTCAGGCCACACTTGATTGGCGAACCATCAATTTTTTTTGCAATGCCCTGATCGACCCAATCCCAGATGGCTGCTCCAACAATACTTGAATCAGCGTATATAACGTCCCAGTATTCTTGCAGATTGCCTAGCGAGTTACCCATAGCATGGGCATACTCACGCATAAAAACAGGCTTATCGCTGATTTCTTTGCCTAATTTATTAAATGACTCCGCAGACAGATACCCTTCGTCATAAATATCCGAAATCTCGCGGTGAGTATCAGAGTACACTAATCTTGAAGAATCGAGTTTTCTGACGGTATCAGCCATAGCAACCAGATTACGGCCATGCCCCCCTTCGTTACCGAGCGACCACATGATAACGCTGGCATGGTTTTTATCACGTTCAACCATTGAAACCACCCTCTCCACATGAGCTTTTGTCCATTCCGGATTGTCGCCGATCACACTATTACCGAGTCCAAATCCATGGGATTCCTGATTGGTTTCATCCATCACATACAATCCGTACTTATCGCACAATTCATAAAAAACAGGATCGTTGGGATAATGGCTGGTGCGGACCATATTAATATTGGCCTGCTTCATCAGTTTAATATCCATTATGGCCGTTTGTCTATCAACATACCTTCCTGTTCTGGGGTGGTGCTCATGTCGGTTTACACCCTTTAACTTGATGGCTTTGCCGTTTACATAAAAACACTGTCCTCTAACCTCAATTTTACGGACTCCAAAGCAACACTCCCCCTTCTCAAGAATTTCGTTTTTCTTGTTTTTTAACTTAATTGTAAGATGGTACAAATTAGGATTCTCTGCTGACCAAAGCTTCGGCCGGTTAATCACTGATTTCATCTCAAGCACCACCTGTTTCGATTTCCCAATAGAATGCACGCGTTGGCTCAAGGTTTTATCAACCACTTCCCCATTACCAGAGTAACCTGTTATTTGAGCTTCCACAAGCAATCCGGACATCTCATTACCTGAACGGTTGTCGATATTCAGGCTAAGTGAAATATCTGCCTTTTTAAACAAGTCATCAGGTTCGGCCTTTACAGAATAATCTCTGATAAAAGTTTTTGGCTTTGCCATTAAATCCACGTCCCGGAATATCCCGCTTAAACGCCACATATCCTGATCTTCAAGATAGCTACCATCGCACCAACGGTAAACTTCTACAGCCAGTTTGTTTTCCCCTTTTCGGATGTATTTTGTAATATCAAATTCGGCAGGTGATGTAGAATCTTCGCTATAACCAACTTTTTGCCCGTTCACCCACACATACATAGCCGATCGGACACCAGAAAAATTGAGAAATACCAATTTATTATTCCAATCAGCAGGAATTATAAAACTTGTACAATAGCTGCCAACAGGATTACGATGCGAAAAGCTTGTAAAATGTTTTGCAGGTTCTCCCATTACAGTTGGCAAATCATGCTTAAACGGATATGTAAAATTGGTATAGATGGGGGTTCCAAATCCTTGAAGTTCCCAATTGCCGGGTACCAAGATGTTATCCCAATCACCGGTTGAATAATCCTCTTTATAAAAATCCATCGGACGCAACTGCGGGCTGACCGACCATTTAAATTTCCACACCCCATTTAAGGACTTAACCGATGGGTAGTTAGCCTTTTCTTCAGCAAGAAAACTATAGGCATGGGCCTTCTCTATATTTATGCCATTAACCCCTGGATTTTCCCATGGATTGATATGCTGGCCATTTACCTTAGTAGATGCGGCTAAGCACCCCATAATTAGTAAATAGAACAATAAGTAATTTCTCATTTTTATACTATTCATCCATTTTATAAATGCGTTCCATCAACTGCCACTTTTGATCGGCAGTAGCTTCAGGAGAACTGAAATTTCGACATGTATTCTTCCCACTCACTCTGCCATGGCTTTGAGGCTAGTTCGGCAATGGCTTTATCATGGTTAAAATCCATCACTGTATCCATAATCATATAAAGTATTATGCCCGAAAGATAGGTTTCCATATAATTTTCTACAACCTGTTACAAACTTTTTGTATCCTTCATCAGCCTTTATACAATCTCTTATACCCCTTATTAGTTATTAACCTAAGTTCGATCAAAATTTTAGAATTCAGATTGACATAAAAGGCTGATATACAAGGCGAATTTTACAGGGCTAGCGAGCTAGCTCGAGAAATGTAACGCAGTAGATCAGTTTTTTATGCAAAGCATGAGAGTTTTCGCTTATAAACAGCGATCTTCTTCCTGAAAATTATTCAAAATAGCCCGCTATTCTTTCATAATTTTCAGTTGAATCTCACTATTTATAGGCGGTCTGAATCCAAAATTTTATGTCGAACTCAGGTTATTAGACAAGTGATCAGAGATTCAATCCTCTCTCATTAATCATTCCTAATTTCTCTAATCAGCTAATGTCTAATATCCTGGGCACTAATTGGCTAATCATTGAGCTAATCTACATACAATACCAAACCTTTTAAATATTCACCTTCTGGATGGTAGATATTTACAGGATGGTCAGCAGGCTGCGTCAATTGATTTAAGATTCTCACATTCCTCCCTGATTTTGCGGCTGCTGAAAAAATGGTTTTTCTGAAAGCATCTTTACTTACAACCTGAGAACACGAAAACGTAAATATAATACCTCCAGGCTTTATTTGTTCAAATGCACGCGCATTTAATCTTTTATATCCCTGAAGTGCATTGTTTAAAACATTGTTATGCTTGGCAAAAGCCGGTGGATCAAGTATTATTAAATCATACTTATCTTTAATATCATCCAAATATTTAAAAGCATCTACAGCAAAAGCATCATGACGATCATCTCCGGGGAAATTGATTTCCACATTTTCTTTCGTCAAATCAATAGCTCTTTCTGAACTATCAACTGAATGTACCAGTTTTGCACCTCCACGCATAGCATAAAAGGAAAACCCGCCAGTATAACAAAACATATTTAACACTGACTTTCCTTTACTGTATTGTTCAAGCAAGGCTCTGTTATAACGTTGATCAACAAAAAATCCTGTTTTTTGTCCCTTTTCCCAATCTACCTTAAACTTTAAGCCGTTTTCAAGAGCAATACGGGTCTCTGACTTACCATAAGTATATCCATTTTCTGGTGTAACTTTTGCTTTATAAGGAATGGTACCTTCTGATTTATTATATATGGCTTTTAACTTCTCTCCAAATATGTTCTTCAAAATTTGGTCGATAGTATCCTTTATCAAAAACATACCTACAGAATGCATTTGAACCACAGCTGTATCATCATACATATCAATGATTAAACCCGGCATACTATCACCTTCTGCATGAACCAATCTATAGGCATTGGTATTTTCATCATCTATTATTCCCTGATCAACCCGTAATTGATAAGCCTTTGTGATTTTATCTTCCCAAAATTGGTCGTTAATCTCAACCTCAGCGAATGAAACAATACGAATAGCGATGGAACCAATTTGATAATGGCCCAGGCCAAGGAATTCATCCTTATTATCATAAACAGAAACGATATCTCCCTCAGCAGGTTCTCCATAGATTTTTTTAATTGCACCACTGAAAACCCAAGGGTGAAATCTTCGCATAGATTGATCTTTGCCAGATTTAAGGACAACTTTTATATATGACATGAATTTATATTTGAATAATATTTTTACTTGAACACTAATTCTTCAACTCTTCTGTTTCTACATCGATTACTTTACTGGAATCGAGAGTTGATAGTTTTTTAAATATTTCTAATGCAACCCAGGAGTCTGTTGCTGCATATACCATTTGTGCTTGAGATAAGGTATCTGCTTCCCAATTAGAAAGACGTTGACGTTTTGACACCCTGAATTTAAGCAATATTCCAGCTAATTTCTTCAGCGAAAAATCTTTTAATCCTTTATCTGTGGCCATGGTTTGAAGTTCTAAAAACCCATCAGGTTCAAAGTCTACTAATTTTTGTAACCCTCTGATATCATCTCTGATTCCAACCCCAACTTTTAATACAGATTTATCGGCCAACAGCTTGGTTAATTTACTATTTACACCTGTTTTATTCAAACGAATCAGGTAAGTACTTTTTTCGGTAGTAAGCTGTATTAACGAAATTGTATTTGTAACTCCCTTTTTAAAAGACGGACGCGTTTCTGTATCAAAACCAAGTACTGCTTCTCCCTTGATTTCATTTATAGCTTTCAATAATCCACTTTCATCCTCTACAAGTACAATTTCGCCCTTATAATATTCTAAAGGTAAATCGTTTAATTTTTCTTTACTTATTGAATTTTTAATCAAAACTTTTCTTTTTTCATTTTTCGTCATCATCGTTCCACTGATTCTGGAACCGGTTAAACCAATCATTGTCTTTCAACGATTCCTCTTCATCAGGGTTACTAATGATATCCTCTTCTAAATCTTTTTCGTTATATAAAACATGGTGACAAGCTCTAAGCACATTCACTAATTTTTGTCCCCAATATAATTCAAAAGCATTAACTAACTCTATCAAAGCATCATTCATTATTTCTGTAACACCAATTCTATAGGCAAATAAGAAATCTTTGACATCCTGATAGATATCTGTTAAGTTTTCAGAAATACTACTAGCTACTTCTCTTTGATCTGTTTCATTGTCCGGTACAAATACTTCCAAAAAATCATCAAACCGACCGAACTTATTTAATAAAGCATGTTGAATTCTAATATAATCTTCCTCATGGACTGTCTTTTCAATGTTTTCATCCAGCATATAATCTGGTTTGGGTAATACCAAAGCTTTAATATACAACAAAGGGAGAATCCGCACTACTATGGTCAACAATTCTTTAGCTGACAGGTTGTACTCATTTTCTAACTGATTACAATACTCGTTACCCACAGTAACGAACTCAAGTACATTTTTCGAAAATACAATGTGATCTAATTCTTCTTCCATCTGAAGGTGGCTCTCTTTATGAAATTCAATTGGCAAAAGTACTAAATTATTCCGGAAATTTCATGCGATTAATTTTGTTTATTCATGTGGCAATGAACAAGTAAAGAATAACCATCTTCATTTGCTTACACTAAGAACCACCCATAAGTACAGGAAAAATCATTTGCCATGATACCATCCTTAATTATCGATATACAAATGAAGTAGCTTCATTACCTATTACCTCGTATAGAAAACCGGATGATTTACTCTATTTTACTTGAGGCATATTAACCATTAATATGCATTTGCAGGTCTAATATTCTTCTTTTTTTAATCCAAAGCATGGCATAGATATTGTAAACCCTAAGCAAAAATTTTAATACCCTATAAATTAAAAATATGATCCTCTCCAGACTAGCTAATTCGTTTGTTTTTTCTTTTGGAATTCTTATTTTAACTTCATGTACAAGTTACCAATTTGCATCTCTAAGCAGTAATTTGCCAAAATCACAATACAACGATTTTTTTTATGAAAATGACTCAGTTCAGATCGTGTATTCATTTGAAGGTTCAAATTGTGATTTAAATATCGACATCTTCAATAAACTGGACATTCCTATTTTCATAAATTGGAATAGAAGTGCATTTGTTATAAATGGGAAAAGTCACACATTAAACCCCGACTACAATGGATTTTATGGAAGCTCCTTAACTTCAAATTATGTTATTAATGATGATGGAACAAAAACAGAGTCATTCCATCCAAACCAATTTGAATTTGTACCTCCCAAATCACAGATCAGCATTTCTAAACAAAGCATTATCAGTAGTAACTTTTTAAACACATCCACCTCTGAATCGTCCAAAAGAATTATTGTTAATGATAATGAGAGTACACCTGTTTATGCTAATGAACATACTTTTTCAGTCCAGGACACTCCAATAAAGTTCAGGAGTTATATTACCTATACAGAAGCTCCTCAATCAAAAAATTCTCATTCAATAGAAAGTTTTTTTTGGATTTCAGGCGTATTTAAAACTCATACGAGTACAGGAATCCAACGTCCTGACAGGTATCATATTTCAAAGGTTTCTGATTTTGGGTCCTTTATGGGTGGGGTTGCCGTTGTTGCCATTTTAACTGTTAAAATAATAAGCGAATATGGTAACGAACAATAACAATTCCAGGATTTTGAATTGCAGTTTTAGGTTGATTGCACACATAGTTAACGCACTATCCATTTGCCATCATTCTCTTGATAAATAATTTGATTATCTGCCATCCAATTAAAAATAGTAAGCCATTTATTTTCGGATATACCCATTTTATTTTCAATTTCAGATATAGTTTGAGGTTCTGTTAAGACTTCTTTTAGTTTTTTTTCCATTTCACTGGCCTCTTTTGTCAACAAACCTTTTTTCTTCTTATCAATACAGACATCACATACACCACAATCAGCAACCTCTTTTTGTCCAAAATAAAGAAGTAAGTACCTACTTCTGCAAACATGAGTGTATTCGCAATAGTCAATAACCGAATTCACACGCTTTTCATAATCTTTTTTCCTATCACGATATACTTCATGAGGTAATTTCATATATCGAAGCTCTTCTCTTGGCTGCATATATCTAATCAAAGGTGTCTTTTTTGCAGGTATGTAATGAATAATTTTAAGATGATTGAGCTTATTTAGATACTGATAAACCAACTCAATATTTACATTTGCCCTTTTGGCTAAATCTTTCTCGTTAATAACCACATATTCAGTAAAAAAACCAGTATACGACCTTAACAACAATTTAATAAAACTATCGAAATGCTCATTAGTGAGCTGAAACCTGTACAAATCAGTTTTTTGAGCGATAAAATGAACTCTGGATGGATTATGAGATTCCTCTTCATATTCAATATATCCAGCCCTCTGCAATATTTTTAGACTATTAAAAACCGTCAGGAGATTAAAGCCATATGCCTTACAAAAATCTATCATATTAAAATCATAGACAAGATCTTCACCATGCCCCGAAGCCAATTGAAAAAAATTGCCTAATGCATTGTAGACTCTGAAAATCACTTCTTTTTCAGGAAACGACACTGTAACGTTCTTTTTTAATCGCGTTTTATCAGCTTTTGACCATAATAATACTGCCCATGATTTTTCCCCATCTCTACCTGCCCTACCTGCTTCCTGAAAGTAGGCTTCTATTGAATCAGGTACATCCATATGAATTACAAGTCTTACATCAGGCTTATCAATACCCATTCCGAATGCATTTGTACACACTATTACCTGAACCTTATCCTCCATCCAATCTTTCTGACGCAAATCTTTAGATTCCTGAGTTAGTCCTGCATGATAATTATGAGCTGTTACTCCATGCTCTCTCAACCACAATGTATATTCTTTGGTTTTTTTACGATTACGGACAAACACAACGGTACATCCATTTACCGACTTAACTATTTTAACCAACTGATTGAGTTTATCATCCGTTTCCCGGACTATGTAGGCCAAATTATCCCTTTCGAAACTCTTTTGTACAATATTTTTCTTTGGAAATAAAAGTCTGTCCTGAATATCATCAACTGTTTGAGGCGTTGCTGTAGCTGTTAAGGCAAGTACAGCAACATCCGGAAGTTCCTTTCTTAATTGTGCAATCTTTAAATAAGAAGGTCGAAAATCATATCCCCACTGACTAATACAGTGTGCCTCATCTACAACAATCATGCTTACTTTAAAATAAGCCAGTTTTTCCAGAAATAAGGGAGTTGATAATCTTTCAGGAGACAGATATAGAAATTTATAATCACCAAAAATACAATTATCATAGGCTATGTTGATTTCCTCTTGATACATGCCGGAAAATACAGCAACTGCTTTAATTTTTCTTTTCCGCAAATTAGCTACCTGATCCTTCATTAAAGCGACCAACGGTGTTACAACAATACACACCCCTTCCTTCACCATAGCCGGAACCTGAAAGGTAATAGACTTACCTCCTCCTGTTGGCATCAATCCTAGAGTATCCTTTCCTTCTCCAATGGAATGTACAATTTGATCCTGCATAGATCTAAAACCATCGAACCCCCAGTAATCCTTTAATACTTTTAAGTATTTATCCATTTTATAATTGCAATCTCTTACCTGAAAAATTATTTAACTTATAATTTTTGAAATGTGAAGATATTCGTTTTTAAGCATCGCTTCAAAAAACAAACGATTTTATTTAAAGCATTTGAATATCTTTTACCTCACAAGCTGAGCTCCAGACCATTACCTCTCCTGCAAAAAAAACCTTTATGCTTTCAAAAAAAGAACCCCCCAGATGGTCCGAAAAACCATTGGGGGGTTCATATAAATTGCAATTATTATCTACTTGTATTCGGCAAGAATATCTTTCACTTCTTCCGGAGCTACCCGACCATAAACTTTTTCTCCAACAGTTACCACCGGAGCTAATCCACAAGCCCCAACACAACGCAAACTGCTAACAGAAAACTTTCCATCAGGAGTAGTTTCACCTACTTTTACATCTAGCAAACGCTTAAATTCATCTAATACTTTTTCTGCTCCCCGAACATAGCAAGCCGTTCCCATGCAAATAGAAATCGGGTGCTTACCCTTTGGAATCATTGTAAAAAATGAATAAAAAGTAACTACACCATATACATGTGCAATATTCACGTTTAACTCGTCGGCTATAATCTCTTGCACTTCTGCTGGTAAATATCCAAAAATACCTTGAGCGGCATGCAACACATTAATTAGTTCACCTTTTTCGTAATTAAACTTCTTGCAAACCTCTTTTAATTCCTGAACTTTGCTATCAGCTAATTTAATTTCTGCCATAATTTTAGCCTCCTGTTAATCGTTTTTAATTTCAACTTTCTTTTTCTTATCAAAGTAATGTGTATGAAGAAGTTTATGCGACAACTCACCACATGGTTCACCCAAGAATTCATCGTAAAGCTTTACAATAAATGGATTCTCATGTGATTTACGAATTGTCTTTCCTTCATCCTCACGGTAGATTGCTGCAGCCCTTTTCTTAAGGATACTAGTATCACCATGGTGATAAGGCTGACCCCCTCCACCAATACAACCTCCAGGACAAGCCATGATTTCAATAGCATGAAATTCAGATTTTCCGGCCTGAACATCCTCAAGTAATTTACGAGCATTTCCTAGTCCGTGTGCAATACCAATTTTAATTGGAAGGCCATCAAAATCAACAGTTGCCGAACGGATTCCTTCAAAACCACGAAGAGCATCAAATTCAACTTTTTCTAATTTCTTTTTTGTTTGAACTTCATAAGCTGTACGAACAGCTGCTTCAATTACACCACCTGTATTTGCGAAGATTACACCTGCACCTGTTGATTCTCCCATTGGATTATCAAACTCTTCATCTGTAAGATCTTCGAAATTAATATTAGCTCCTTTAATCATTTGTGCTAACTCACGTGTTGATATTGAAAAATCAACATCCGGATTTCCATCAACAGCAAATTCCGGCCGACTTGATTCATATTTTTTAGCTAAACATGGCATTACAGAAACTACCACCATATCTTCGCGTTTTATTCCCATTTGATCAGCCAAATATGTTTTAGCCACAGCACCAAACATTTGTTGTGGAGATTTAGCTGTAGAAGGTACATCCAGCATATCCGGGAAATTGCTTTCGAAAAAGTTTACCCAACCCGGACAACATGATGTTAAAATTGGAAGTTTTACGTCTTTATCTCCCGATAAATGCTTTTGCAATCTTCCTAATAACTCTGTTCCTTCTTCCATAATTGTAAGGTCAGCAGCAAAGTCGGTATCAAAAACTTTATCGAAACCTAACTTTTTAAGTGCTGATGTCATTTTACCAGTTACCAAAGTACCTGCATCCATACCGAACTCTTCACCAAGAGCAGCGCGGACGGCGGGAGCTGTTTGAACAATAACAGTTTTTGAGGGATCAACCAATGCAGCAATTACCTTACGAGAATTATCGACCTCTGAAAGCGCACCTGTAGGACAAACAGCCACACACTGACCACAATACGTACAAGTTGACTTTTCAAGATCCATTTCGAATGCAGGTGCAACCACTGACTCAAATCCACGATTAATAGCTGAAAGACAGCCCACTGTTTGTATCTCATTACAAGCCATCTCACAACGGCGACACATAATACACTTATCCATCTCACGGATAATGGCAGGTGAACGATCTTCTTTATAATGCGACTGCTCTCCTTCAAAAGGAATTTCTCTAATTCCTAAATTTTGAGCCATTGTTTGCAACTCACACTTTCCATTTTTCACACAAGTTAAACACTCTGCCGGGTGATCCGAAAGAATTAATTCCATAACAGTGCGGCGAGCATTTACAACTCTTAATGAATGTGTATTTACATCCATACCTTCTGTACATTCCGTTTTACATGCTGGTGCAAGATTCCTTCTTCCTTCAACTTCAACTACACAAATACGACAACCTCCGGGGTTGTTTTCATATTTCATATCATGCAGTTTCATGTGGCATAAAGTAGGAACATCCACCCCTACAGATTTTGCCGCTTCTAACAATGTAGTACCTTTTTCAACTACTACAGGTTTGTTATCTATATTTAATTTTACAATATCCATTGTTTATGAACTTTTAGAATTACTGGATGCTGATCGCATTAAATTTACATTTCTCCATACATGCACCACACTTAATACATACAGTTGTATCAATTAAATGAGGTTGCTTTTTGTCGCCTGTTATAGCATCAACAGGACAAACTCGAGAACACAATGTACAACCCACACAAGCTTCTGCGCTTATTACATACTCCATAAGATCTTTACACTGACCTGCAGGACATTTTCCATCCTTTACGTGAGCTAAATATTCTTCTGGAAAATTATCCATTGTTGACAGTACCGGGTTAGGAGATGTTTGACCTAAACCACAAAGAGATGTATCTTTAATTACATTACCAAGGTTGCGAAGGATACCAAGATCTTCTTGTGTTGCATTACCTTTAGTAATCTTATCTAACATTTCGTACAAACGCTTGTTACCAATTCTACATGGAGCACACTTACCACATGATTCTTCAACTGTGAAGTCAAGGTAGAATTTAGCTACAGAAACCATACAGTCATCCTCATCCATTACAATCATACCTCCCGATCCCATCATAGAACCTGATGCAATCAAATTATCATAATCAATAGGAATATCAAGATGCTTTTCAGTCAAACAACCACCAGAAGGACCACCTGTTTGAACGGATTTAAACTTTTTACCATCCTTAATACCACCACCAATATCAAAAATAACTTCACGCAGTGTAATACCCATTGGAACCTCAATTAAACCAACATTGTTGATTTTACCTGCCAAAGCAAATACTTTGGTTCCCTTACTCTTTTCTGTACCTATTGAACTAAACCACTCTGCACCGTTATTAATGATAACCGGAATATTAGCAAATGTTTCAACATTATTTACATTGGTAGGTTTGCCCTTATAACCACTTACAGATGGGAATGGAGGCTTAACAGTTGGCTCTCCACGTAGGCCTTCCATAGAATGGATCAATGAAGTTTCTTCACCGCAAACAAAAGCACCGGCACCATATCGTAATTCAACATCAAAATCAAATCCAGTACCAAATATATCTTTACCAATCACTCCTAATTCACGAGCCTGATCGATTGCAATTTTCAAACGTTCAATGGCTAATGGGTATTCGGCACGGATATAAATCAAACCGTTACTTCCGCCAATGCAATAACCGCAAATTGCCATGGCTTCCAATACAGAATGTGGATCTCCTTCCAGAATGGAACGGTCCATAAATGCACCTGGATCACCCTCATCAGCATTACAAACTACATATTTCTCTTCATTCTCCACTTTATTAGTGATTTCCCATTTCAATCCTGTTGGAAAACCACCACCTCCACGACCTCTTAGTCCTGAGTCTTTTATTATTTTAATAGCCTCTTCCGGTGTCATTTCCGTCAACACTTTACCTAGTGCTGCATAACCATCACGAGCTACATATTCATCAATATTTTCCGGATTTATGAAACCACAGTTACGTAGTGCAATACGGATTTGCTTTTTGTAGAAACCCATATCCTTAGAATCAGCAACATGCTCTTTCTTATCCGGATCGGTATATAGCAAACGCTCTACTTTACGTCCTTTTACCATGTGTTCAGATATCAGTTCGCCAGCATCCTCTGGCTTAACCTGAACATAAAAGGTATTATCAGGAATCATTTTAACAATAGGTCCTTTTTCACAGAATCCAAAACATCCTGTACGAACCACCTGAATTTCATTCTCTAAGCTATTATCAGCAACAGCTTGTTTTAAATTTTCGACAATCTCTTCACCTTGTGAGGCTCGGCATCCCGTTCCTCCACAAACTAAAATATGATTATTATACTTGGCCATGATTCAATATTACTTTTCGTTATTGTCTTCGTTAGCAGTAGTGTAACTTACTGGAATAATTCCATCTACTAATTCACCTCCAATGATGTGTTTAGTAATGATTTCCTCAGCTTTTTGAGCATCAACATTTCCATAAACCACAGGTTCAGTTCCGGGAACATGAACTTCAATAGTAGGTTCGGAATGACAATATCCCATGCAGCCTGTTTGGGTAACAACTGCATCTACAGCACGATTATCTAACTGCTCAATCAGATAATTCATTGTTTCTTTAGCACCTGAAGCAATACCACAAGTTGCCATTGAAACCTTAATTTGAACCATTTTTTCAGGACGATCACTTTTTTCACGAAGGGTAATCTTCGACTGAAGTTGCTCCCTCATCTTCTTCAGATCATCTAAGGTTTTAACTTTTGCCATTTTGCATTTATTATAGTTTGTAAATAATTTATGTATTTGTCCAGATCAAAATTAAATATCAAGTTCTGTGCAATAAAGTTTCTTATAAATCCACTCCGATTTCCATCAGATTTTCTTCAATCATTTGCTTTAAAAATTTCACCACACTAGGCTCAGTCACCTCAACTCCGTCCAACACTTGTTTTACTTCCCTGCTATCAAATGTATAATCCTCATCATCTAATTTATGATGATATATAAAATCCACATTCGGATTTCCTGAAACCATTAAACTTACTGTTCCACTTATATCGCCCAAAGGTGGTCGGTCAATGTGCGTTCTTGAAAAGGTTGCCACTAATTTGGTTCCTTTACCCAGCTCTGATTCTATATTTAAATCGCCACCTGTTAATTGGGTGTTTTGCTGTAAAAGCGGAATGCCCAAACCTACTTTACGTGTTTTCCGGGATGTGAAAAATGGATCCAGTGCACTCTCAATCGTTTTTGCATCCATCCCACAACCATCATCAGCTATTGTAATTATAAAAGTATCATCCATAGAATTTTCAACAACAGACACTTCTATCAATTGAGCTTTTGCCCTAACCGAATTGCCTATTATATCTAAAATATGCATTGATATGTCACG
>JBNKGY010000020.1:0-30997 GCA_050290065.1 Marinilabiliaceae bacterium | reverse complement strand
ATTGTTACACCCTAATAACAGGACAGTAGCCAATATAGGAAACATGATTAATTTTTTCATTTACATTGATTTTAAAAGTAATTAAATAGAATTTGTTATGTGTAAAAACAAAACTATTTAAATATTATTAATAATTGGAATGGTTTGCATTTAAATTTTAGATTAATTGTAATTAAAAGGATTGTAATATAAGGAACGGTTCTGATTCCCTTGATGTTTATAGAGAACCGTTCCAGAGTTATCTGCGAAGGTTGCATTCAGTGCTATCGAGTTTATTTTGAACGATGAAGACTTGACTAATATTACCTTAGTATAAAATTGCTTTTCTTTAAGTATGGAGTTGATAAAGAAAATAGAAACTGCTTGCCGTTTTATTTAATTTAAACCGTAAATGTATGCTATCTGAGCAAATAGTAATTTAGTGTTTGGGTCTCCTAAATAGAAAGAAATGTTATAAGTTTGGTAGTATGATATAACTTCATTATTAATGTTTTACGATTTAAAGTATTCGTTTTAAAAGCTATCTAAATCATACTCATTTGCATAATTATTGCAAATACTAAAAATTATAATTGGATACTTTCTCATTTTTAAATGAAAGTGAAAAAGTTCCACCTTAAATATATTAAGGTGGATGAACTTTCTTAATAAGTTTAATGTGGCTTTATTATTACCTTGGGATCAACCGTAATCACTTTACCATTTTTACATTTATACTTAATGTCATATTTAATGGTTCCTGAAGCATTTTGTGCCACAACGCCATAGCATTCTGTTTTATCTGCATTAAATATAAAACCATTGGGAAATGGATTTTTACATTTACTGCATTTTACAATAATTATTTCTTCAACACTACTAATAAAACTTCTCTCATTTACTTGCCAAAATATGGTGTCGCCGGCATTTACTTCACTTACAAATTTAATTGCCCTAGCTGTATTACCCTTATGATCCTTTAAATATAAATTTTCTTTGGTTTCATTATCAGCACTTAAAGTAATCTGTGTGGATTTTGGAGTATGCGTTAAAGTAACACTTTTAATAGTAGGGTCTACATCTAATTCCTGGTCTACATCCGCATTGTTACACCCTAATAACAGGACAGTAGCCAATATAGGAAACATGATTAATTTTTTCATTTACATTGATTTTAAAAGTAATTAAATAGAATTTGTTATGTGTAAAAACAAAACTATTTAAATATTATTAATAATTGGAATGGTTTGCATTTAAATTTTAGATTAATTGTAATTAAAAGGATTGTAATATAAGGAACGGTTCTGATTCCCTTGATGTTTATAGAGAACCGTTCCAGAGTTATCTGCGAAGGTTGCATTCAGTGCTATCGAGTTTATTTTGAACGATGAAGACTTGACTAATATTACCTTAGTATAAAATTGCTTTTCTTTAAGTATGGAGTTGATAAAGAAAATAGAAACTGCTTGCCGTTTTATTTAATTTAAACCGTAAATGTATGCTATCTGAGCAAATAGTAATTTAGTGTTTGGGTCTCCTAAATAGAAAGAAATGTTATAAGTTTGGTAGTATGATATAACTTCATTATTAATGTTTTACGATTTAAAGTATTCGTTTTAAAAGCTATCTAAATCATACTCATTTGCATAATTATTGCAAATACTAAAAATTATAATTGGATACTTTCTCATTTTTAAATGAAAGTGAAAAAGTTCCACCTTAAATATATTAAGGTGGATGAACTTTCTTAATAAGTTTAATGTGGCTTTATTATTACCTTGGGATCAACCGTAATCACTTTACCATTTTTACATTTATACTTAATGTCATATTTAATGGTTCCTGAAGCATTTTGTGCCACAACGCCATAGCATTCTGTTTTATCTGCATTAAATATAAAACCATTGGGAAATGGATTTTTACATTTACTGCATTTTACAATAATTATTTCTTCAACACTACTAATAAAACTTCTCTCATTTACTTGCCAAAATATGGTGTCGCCGGCATTTACTTCACTTACAAATTTAATTGCCCTAGCTGTATTGCCCTTATGATCCTTTAAATATAAATTTTCCTTGGTTTCTTTATTAGCACTTAAAGTAATCTGTGTGGATTTTGGAGTATGCGCTAAAGTAACACTTTTAATAGTCGGGTCTACATCTAATTCCTGGTCTACATCCGCATTGTTACACCCTAATAACAGGACAGTAGCCAATATAGGAAACATGATTAATTTTTTCATTTACATTGATTTTAAAATAATTAAATAGAATTTGTTATGTGCAAAAACAAAACTATATAAATAATATTGATAATTGGAATGGTTTGCATTTAAATTTTAGATAAATTGTTATTAAAAGGATTGTAATATAAGGAACGGTCCTGATTCCCTTGATGGTTATAGAGAATCGTTCCAGCATTTCTATAAATATAAAAGCCGGAAAACGGTGGGTTGTTTTCCGGCTTTTGGTTGAATTGTGTGAGTAATTAAGATCTTTTTTGATCCAATCTCTTGGTAATATTTCCGTAAATAACTAAAGATATGGCAGAAATAAAAGCAATTGCACCAAAATAATACCAAATATAATGGGCATGTAAACTTGCCTGCTGCCATTCAGGTGTTCTGCCTCCGTACTTAATTGGGTCGGGACAATATTTATCAAGTAATACTCCCGACATTAAAAATCCAAGAATACTCGACAAGAAAGAATGTAAATGACTAAATCCCAGATATAATCCCTCTTCACCCTTCGGAGCCTGAAATGAAAAGTACTCCAAAAAGCGTGGTGAAATAAACGATTCAGCTAAGCCTTGAAAAGCAATACCCACAATCATCATAAAAGCCACGGGATGTAAGCCTAATATTGAAGTTGTTTCAGCTCCAAAGAGATTACCGGCAGCCATACAAAAAGCCGATACCGGCATAATAAACATACCAACTGTCATTGAAAACAGTGCTGTTCTTTTTCTCATTAAAGAGGTGATGAGAGCTACCGTACTAAATACGATCAGTGGGTTTACGTTGGCATACCAACTTGGCGATGCACTTTCACCTGCCATGCGCAATACATATTTAGGCATGGTGGCATAAAGCTGGTGCTGAACCATCCAGAATCCGGTGATGATCACAATCAGAATAACTAAACGGGCATTGCCCAGTACTTTAATAAATGCTTTCCATATCTCAGCAAACGATTTGCCTTTGTGTTGCTGAGTAGATGGTTTAAAGAAAAAATAAACCGCAACTAATGCCAGAATCGTCATGCCAGCTGAGAAAAAACTGATATTGATTAAGCCCACATTACCCATGGCATCTCGTAATGGCTTAACAATAGTTTTGCCTGAAAATGCACCTATGTTTACAATAGTATAAAATATTGAGAAACCTGTGGCCCGGTTTTTCATACTGGTTTCCAATGAAACGGTTCCTGTAATTACTGATTTAATAAAACTTCCGCCAATAATAATTAGTGCCATAACCGGAATTACGGCATAGCGGAAATTACTGCTTTCTATTCCGGTAAAAGTGGTGTCGAATTCGTAAGTTGCTAATCCGGCATTTTGAATAATAGTGGGGAGTAATCCCAGGCCCAGGTAACCCAAACTTAAAAACGAAAAAGCTACCAGTAGCGATTTCTTAAATCCTATCTTGTCGGCATAGGCACCTGCAAATGTTGGAAGAAGATATAATAAGGCAGAAAATGTTCCTGCAATGGCTGCGGCCTCAATATCATCAAATGCTAATATTCTGGATAAGTAAAGTGTAATCACAATAAACACGCCATAGTAGGCCGCTCTTTCCAGTAATTCAGCAAAATTTGCAGTCCAAAATGCTGCCGAAAACCTCTTTATCAATCTAAACATACATCAAAAATATATCCGTTTTGTATTAAACCCATAGATAGTATTTTGCATTTACATACCAAAAGATAAAAGTCATGTTAGGAAAAATCTACGATCAAACAGCATAGTTGACTTTTTTAATATGGATAAAACAGTAAATCAATTAGTTACATGAATCATGTAAATGAAAAATAATTCTTCTGCGTCCATGCTCCTCTGCAAAGGCTACAACGGCACGCGGAGTATCTTTGTGTTTACCTAACTATCCTGTAAAAAAAATAAACCTTTGCGTCTTAGTGTCTCTGTGTTCATCAAACCATCCTTTAGCTCCAATTAGTCCTCGAATCTGAAAAAGCTATTTACTCGAAAATAAAAAATGACTAACTTGATTATAAGTTATCGTTCATTAAATCAAAGATCCATGTCTGACTTCTATTTAAAATACCGCTCTCATCAGGATATCGATTATGGTGTGCCTGAAATGTTGCATGCATTAGGCATCAACAAAGATAACCCGGGCTATTGTTCCGGAACCCAATGGGTAAAAACATCCGGAAAAGTAATTACTTCCTATTCACCTGTCGATGGTCATCCTATAGGTCTGGTGCATAGCGCTCAGGCCAGTGACTTTACTAATATGGTGGTTACCGCAAAGCAAGCCTTCAGGATTTGGCGACAAAAACCGGCACCGCAACGAGGTGAAATTGTGCGGCAGATCGGACTAGCTCTGCGTGAGCAAAAGGAGAATCTGGGTAAACTAATTTCTTTGGAGATGGGCAAAATATACCAGGAAGGTTTGGGGGAAGTGCAGGAGATGATTGATATCTGCGATTTTGCAGTGGGTTTATCACGTCAGTTATATGGATTTACCATGCATAGTGAACGACCCGGACACCGTTTGTACGATCAATACCATCCGTTGGGTATAGTGGGCATTATCTCAGCCTTTAATTTTCCCATGGCTGTTTGGGCATGGAATGCCATGATAGCATTAGTTTGTGGTGATGTTTGTATCTGGAAACCCAGCTCCAAAGTTCCGCTATGTGCTATTGCTGTTCATAAAGTATTAGAGAAAGTATTGACAGAAAACAATGTGCCCGAAGGGGTATTAAATCTTATGATAGCACCATCTTCAGAAATCGGGGATCTGATGGCAGATGATAAAAGAATATCCTTGATCTCTATTACAGGATCAACACAGGTAGGAAAACAGGTCAGTGCCAAAGTAGCTTCCCGTTTAGGCCGGGTCATTGCTGAGCTGGGCGGTAATAACGCAATAATTGTTACCCCGACTGCAGATTTGCAACTGGCTGTTCCGGCTATTGTTTTTGGAGCGGTTGGTACTACAGGGCAGCGTTGCACAAGTACCCGGCGACTCATCATTCACGAAGCTATATTTGATCAGGTTATAAAGGCCTTAAAAAAAGCGTACAGGCAAATTGAAATGAAGGTAGGTAATCCTTTAGATTCAAATACTTTAGTTGGTCCGCTTATTGATGCGCGGGCCGTTAATCTGTACAGGAATACCATTGATCAGGCAGTTGAACAAGGAGGTGAGGTAATATTTGGTAATAAGGTGTTAACCAATATACAACCAGATGAAGGTAATTATGTTTTGCCTACCATTATTAAGGCTGAAAATCATTATGCTATTGTGCAGCAAGAATCGTTTGTACCTGTGCTGTATGTTATGAAATATTCCGCAATAGAGGAGGCTGTGCAATTACATAATGGTGTTGTTCAGGGCTTATCCTCTTCAATATTTAGTCAGAATATACATGAGTGTGAGATGTTTATTTCAGCCATTGGTAGTGATTGCGGAATAGCCAACGTAAATATTGGAACTTCGGGTGCAGAGATAGGGGGTGCTTTTGGCGGTGAAAAAGAAACTGGCGGGGGCAGAGAGTCGGGTTCTGATGCCTGGAAAGCCTATATGAGGAGGCAAACTAATACTATCAATTGGGGTAAGGAATTGCCATTGGCTCAGGGAATTGAATTTAAGTTATAATTATATGGAAGCATTCAGTGTGCTACAACATACCGGAGTATATCAAAAATTATTGAAAATAGCTTATGAAATATGCCCGAGTACCCAATGCAATATCTTATTTTTACGATCTTATTATTATAAGCTGTATGATTGAATCCACCAGAGGTATTGTATTGACTCATACCAAATATGCCGAAAGCAGTATTATTTCACACATTTATACCGAAAAGTACGGACTACAATCTTATATGATTAATCAAGTAAGAAGCAGGAAGAGTAAAGGGAAGACAGTTTTTCTTCAGCCTTTAACACTGCTGGATCTGGAGGTATATCATAAGGATAAAAGTACCATTCACCGGATTAAAGACTTTAAGGTAAATACACCATTTTCGTTAATACCTTTTGAACCCGTGCGAAGGAGTCTGGCATTTTTTATTGCAGAATTTCTTAATAAAGCCTTAAAGCATGAGGATAAGCTATCAGAGAGTTTATTTGAATTTCTGTATCATAGCATTTCTTTAATGGATAGTCCTTTAGATGGCATTCAGAATTTTCATTTGTTATTGGTCTTTAGGTTAACCCAGCCACTGGGATTTTATCCGCATTTTGAAGGTGTTGATAATCCCAAATATTTCGATTTGAAATCAGGTAATTTTATGGAGACTGAACCTGCGCATCCTTCCTATATGAATGCCTGGCAAACAGAGTTGTTGCTACAATTTCGGCAGCTCAGATTTGAACACTTGGGTAATTTAAAATTAAATGGCATACAAAGAGCAGAATTTATTGAAAAACTAATTGCCTATTATCAGCTGCAATTGTCTGGATTTACAAACATTAAATCGTTAGAAATTTTAAAAATATTGTTCCGATAATTTAAACTGGCACATTCTGTATAAATTATTATAAAATAGCCTTGAATCTCCGGTCATAAATCAAAAAGTTTCGTTAAATTAGGTGGGAGTAGGCTATAGAATATAATCCTCTTAAGTATCGGATAATCAAGTGATTTATCTGAAGAGTGTTGGAGAAGGATAGTCATTGATGGTCAAATATAACTAACTTTTAGATGAAATATTAGATATAACATAATGATCAAGTAATGCGTGTAAGTGTTTTATTTATTTACAATTTATTCATGATAAAATATTTACATTAAGATATTGATTAATTATATGGATAGTCATTGAAATCGGGAAATTAATACTTTCCAACAGATGGAGTGAATGAACCTAATTTTATTATTGCAGTTAAGCTGGCCGCTAAAATGGTCTGTTAATTGTAATAACCTAAACAAAACTAACTAGAACTGATTGTTATGATTGTTCAAAACTTAAATAAATTGGCCTCGCCAAAAGAAATAGCAGCCTATGCAAGAGATAATGAAATGATTAATCTGGCTGAAAATTTCTCAGAGAAACAATGTGCCAAGGAGCTAGAGAGCTTATTACAGCAATATATTATTCCTTATGCAAACAGACCTGCTCAAAAGTTTGGAATGGTGGAGCTGAGAAAGGCTATTTCTGAAAAAACAGAACGTTATTATGATTATACCTATAATCCTGAAACAGAAATTTCCATATTAACAGGGGTGAAGCAAACCGTTTTTGCAACTATTTTGGCTCTTTTAAAAGAAGGAGATGAGGTATTGATATTTGAACCGGCTCACAGAAGTTATGTTTCAGCGATTAATATTACTGGAGCCCGGCCAGTCTTTGTTGAATTAAAAACACCGGATTTTCATGTGGATTGGGAAGATGTTCAAAAGTTGATCACTTCTCGCACCCGGATGATTATTATTAATAGTCCTCACTTTCCAACCGGTGCCACGTTATCGGAATTGGATATGATCCGGTTACAAAAAATCATCAACGGAACCAATATATTAATACTTAGTGATGAGTCATTTGAACATGTGGTATTTGATAAAGAAATGCATCAAAGCATAGCATTGTATCCCAAACTCAGAGAAAGAAGTGTTATTGTTTCATCCTTTAATGAATCCTTTAATATCAGTAATTGGTATATTGGATATTGTATGTCTACAGAAAAGATAATGAGTCAGATACGTAAGGTTATTTCAATTATAGGTGAAGGTATTGCAACTCCTTTTCAAATGGCCTTGACTGAGTATATGAAAAATGACATTAATTATAATCAGTTTGCCCTTGAGTATCAGCATAAAAGAGATCTTTTTTGTAATGCTTTGGATGATTCCAATATTCAGGTTACACCCAGTAAAGGAACCTATTTTCAGTTAATCAGCAGAAAAGGGAAATCTGATGAAAATGATATTGACCTGGGCATTAAGCTAATGCAGGATTTTAATTTAGCCACGATACCAATCAGTTATTATTACCATCAGAAAATGAATACAAGGTTTTTACGATTAAATTTATCATTACCTGATGATATTTTAAATGATGTGGCTAAACGATTGCGTACTATATAAAAAAACAGAATGTATTATTCTCAATTGTGCATGGAACATCATTAAAAAATATTTTTAATTAGCATTTCATTAACCAGTTTGAAAAGAAAACCTCCTTTTCAAACTGGTTTTTTTATAGAATATTTTTGTAAGCTGGTAATATAGGAACCATATTTTGAGTTTAATCCGGATTATCAATGTAGTTGAGTTAGATTTTAGGAGCTGCAAATTAAAGCAGGGAAGGCTGCAATAGACGAGGCCAGGTTAAAGGATTCTAACGAATAATACCAATTTTACAATGAGGTTGGCGTTATAATTTTAGAGATATTAAGTTTATACAAGACATAAATTATTGCTTTAAACGAGAGCAGAGCCATGCTTGCACGAGCTATGCCGAGTGAAGTAATAATCATGAAATAAATTGTGGCATAACCTTAGTTACAACGATATTTTGTAACGCAGTATAAATTTTATAGAATGAAATTATAACGCTAATAACCTGAGTTCGACATAAAATTTTGGATTCAGACCGCCTATAAATAGTGAGATTCAACTGAAAATTATGAAAGAATAGCAGGCTATTTTGAATAATTTTCAGGAAGAAGATCGCTGTTTATAGGCGAAAACTCTCATGCTTTGCATAAAAAACTGATCTACTGCGTTAAATTTCTCGAGCTAACTCGCTAGCCCTGCAAAATTTGCCTTGTATATCAGCCTTTTATGTCAATCTGAAACATTGTTCTATCGAATACCTTATAAATAAATATTTAATGAGGTAAATTCTAAAATTTTAATCGAACTCAGGTTATTAATCTAAAATCCCCATTTTTCTTCGTTTTCAACATTATTTCTACATTTTGGACGATATGTTCAAAAATAAAACCCCTTGTTTGTATTTACTCTTGGAATAAGTAGGATTTATATTCAAAAAAATCTACATTTGTGTTTAGTAAAACTATTTTGTTAATAAGCAATCAAAATAGTGTAAAATGAAACCTAAACTATTGTGAAGCAAACCGAATTGAAGTATAAAATTGCTTTAAGTCTGATTAAAGGTATAGGACCTGTTCTTGTCAGGAATATTGTAGCCTATTTAGGAGATGTGGAAGCGGTATTTAAAGAAAAGGAACAGGTGTTGGCCAAGATTCCGGGAATAGGAATTACAAATGCTTCCTTAATTGCACAAGCAGATCCTTTAGAAAGGGCTGAAAAGGAAATTGAATTTATACAGAAACATCACTTAAAAGCAACCTTTTTTCTTGATAACGATTATCCATCACGTTTGAATAATTGTGAAGATGCTCCTGTAATGATTTACCATAAAGGCAACCATGCATTGGAAGGACATAAAATGCTATCCATTGTTGGTACCAGAAAGGTGACAGAACAAGGTAAGGAAATTACTCGTGACATGATTAAAAATATTGGCATCAAGTTTCCCAATACTACGATTGTAAGTGGATTGGCGTATGGAGTTGATATTTGTGCACATAGAGCAGCTTTAGATTATGGATTGTCCACAATTGCAGTGTTGGCTCATGGATTGGACAGGGTCTATCCTTCATTACATAAAAAAACGGCAACCGATATGTTGAGAGACGGAGCCTTGGTTACTGAGTTTATGAGTAGTACCAATCCGGATCGACAGAATTTTGTCAAGAGGAATCGTATTGTAGCAGGATTGAGCGATGCAACCTTGGTAGTGGAGTCAGCAGAAAAGGGAGGTGCATTAATTACAGCCCATTTGGCTCAAGGATATAACAGAGATGTATTGGCTATACCCGGCAGAAAAGATGACGAATTTTCGAGAGGTTGTAATAAGTTAATAAAAACACAAGTGGCAGCTTTGGTCGAAAATGCAGATGATATCGGGTATGCTCTAAATTGGGAAGCAAATATGAAACAAAACGAGGTACAACAATTAACCCTATTTTCCATGCCTAAGGGGGAGGCTGGGGAAGTATATAAATTAATACGACAAGAAAAGGAAATAACAATTAATCTATTGAGCTTGAAATCAGGAATGCCAGTTAACAAAATATCATCTCTGATGTTGCAATTAGAATTTGACGGACTGGTGAAAAGTTTACCGGGAAGCATATTCAGGTGTTTGTAAATAAAAAGTACTAGAGGTATGGTTTACCTTGAAGACTTGACTATTAAGGATTAAAGTAATTTAGGTTTGCGAATACCTAAATAGATTAGGCTTTTTTTATTTTTTTGACGAACATTTTAATTATTTACACGTAGAAAGTTTTAAGTATTGGTCCCGGACTGGATCAATGCGGTTGGGGACTTAAACTATATATAGTATGTTACATCATCACACACACACTGATAAGATGAATGTGCTTAAGCGATTTGTTATGCGCTTAAGCTTCGTTGTTTTATTATTTATAAGTATTTCTTCCAATGTTTTTGGAGCGGATTATTTCTACACATACAACCATAATTGTGGGACTGGAGGTCTAAATGCTGCTGATATTCTAGATTATGGAGAGAGTATTGGTGCTTTCAACTCAGGTCATAGAGTAAATGGATCTTTTGATAATTTGGGAGGATTAACACTTGTTGATCCTCTTGTAACCGATGAAAACGCTTCATTTACAAATTTTGTTGTAGGCAATTCATATGTGGTTAGATGGAACAAAAATGATGTGCATTTTTATTATATTACCATTAGTATTGTATTAAGCAATGCTCCAACCGCAACTTTTGTTGCAGATAATCCTACTCCTTGTGGTACGCCTTATGATGCTAAAACCACGCTTACGCTTAGTGGAGGTATTTCACCTTATGATATTACAATTACAAGAGCACCTGAGGGAGATTATAACAACACTATTTATGCAGCAGGTGATACAACTATTAATTTTGGCAGTCAATCAACAGATAGAACGTATTCTTTAACAACAGTTTCTGATAAAAATGGATGTATGGTTGCGGGACTTCCAATAAATGCTTCTTTTACATTAACAGCTACTCCAACACCAATAAATATAACAGGTACTAGTGTTTGTAGTCCTAATACACTAAATTTAAGTATAGCAACACCTGAGGCTGGAATCACCTATTATCTAGCACAGAATGGAACAAAGGTAGCAGGAACCGAAAAAAATAGTGCGCCATATACATGGAGTACTACAACTATAGGAAGTTACGAAATATGGGCAATTGATCCTTGTGGGGGTCCTGATGTTAAAATGTCGGGAGGTCCATTTTTAATTTCAAATACACCTAACCAAACTTATTCTATTACAGGAGTTGATGCTTGTTCTGATATAGGGACTGTTATCGGGCTATCAGATAGTGAATCGGGTGTATTATATCAACTACATAATGGAACCACCTTTATAGGTTCTCCAGAACCGGGAATCAATAATGCCATTTCATTTCCAAATATTAAAATTCCAGGATCCTATAAAGTTGTTGCAATAAGTGGCTGTGGAAATTATGATATGGATGGAGCAAATATGGTTACTGTAAATGCGAATCCTAGTAGTTACATTCTTGAAGATGGGGCTGGAAATACTACAGTCAAAGGATGTGCAGGAATAGCTGTTGAGATGTATTTATCTGGAAGTCAGCCTAATGTAAGTTATCAGGTGTATGATAGTAGTAATAATGCAGTTGGAGGTCCGGTAAATGGAGGAGCTTCGCCTTTGTTTCTAACAAATACAAATACGGCAGATACATACTACGTTATAGGAACAAGTATGGTAAATGGATGTACAACAACAATGGGGTCAATGAGTGTATCCTTTGTTACACCACCTTCAGCAACAATTGCGGCGGGCCAGGCTTTTGAAAAATGTGAAAGTTCAACTGCAACCTTTGGAGTTACTATAGATATTTCACCTACCAATCAGGGTCCCTGGGATTTAGTTATTAGCGATGGTTCTACCGACTATAATTTCACTGCAAATACGTCAACGGATACATGGACAACACCCAATGTCGCAAATACATCTACATATACGATCACATCCATAGAGGATAGAAACGGATGTGTTAATGCTATCCCAAACGGAGGATCAGTTACTGTAGATGTTAATCCAACTCCTATTGTTACGCTAGATGGAGCAGACGAAACATGTATTAATTCTGGTGCTATTTCAATTACTGCAAATGTAACCCCTGCGGGTACTGTAATTTCAAATTATACATGGAGTACAGGAACGATAGATAATGGAAATCAAACAATTACTGTATCACCAAATAATATACCTACGCATACTTATTCAGTAGAAGTGGAAACAGATAAGGGATGTATCAATACGCAATCAAAAGATATTACTGTACATCCATTACCAGTTGTAAGTTTTGATTCAGATGGTAGTAAGTATGTTTTTTGTATGGATGACACACCAGCTAGTCTTACAGGCTCACCTTTAGGCGGAAAGTTTTATGTTGATGGTGTTGAGCTTGGTGCTAATTCCTTTAATCCTGCTTCATATACACAAGGAGATCATAATGTAGAATACTTTTATCAGGATGGAAATGGATGTGAATCTTCTTTTCTTCGAGTGTTCACTGTGAATGCGGTTCCTAATGTAACACTTTCTGGATTACAGAATCAATATTGTGCAGATGCCGGAGGTGTAACTATTCAGGGTAGTCCTGATGGTAGTGCTTATGTTCCACCAATTCCAGGTACATTCACCAGTAATCCATCTCACAGTAGTTATTTTACGGATAATGGCGATGGAACAGCTGACTTTGACGTAGCTTCAGCTATATCAGTTCAAGGTCCTGGTAATTATATTTTTACGTATACATATACAAATAATGAGGGTTGTGATGCTTCTGCTACATATACAACAACCTTATTAAATGATCTTGGATCTACTTTAAGTTTCTCTGGTTTACCTGCAAATATATGTCAAACAGCGTCGCCAGTTACTTTGATACCATATAATTCAGGAGTTCAAATTACTCCAGCACCAGGAACAACCATTTCATTTACAGGTCCTGCTGGAAGTATAACTTATGATGCATCAAATGGAACTGCTGAATTTGATCCCGCAGTAGCAGGAGCTGGTAACTATACTATTACGTTAACTTATAGCGATGCTAATGGTTGTGCAGGATCTGTATCTAATACTATTCAAGTTGGTACACCAATCAGTATACCAGGTTTAGGAACTGAGTATTGTTCTTCTGATGCAGGACCATATACTCTTTTGGGTAGTATTAATGGAAATCCAGCTGTTGTAAATGATGGTACTACTTTTGATGTAAGATCACCTAGTGGAGCAATCATTACTCAAAATCAACCTAATGGGGCATATGACTTTATTCCTTCTACCTTATTCGGTAATTACGGAGGTGGAGTTTATAAAGTAGTTTACAAATATACCGATGGCACAGGGTGTAGCAATACATTAACAACAAATGTAACCATTATTGAAGAGTTGGATGCTACATTTACTATTGGAGGTGATCCCTATGCAACAGCACAAAGCAATTACTGCATTGGTGATAGCCTTGTAGCGCTAAAAGGACATACAGATTTATCTGGTGCTAAAGTCATTGGATCAGTATCAACAAATTTTACCGGTAATGGGGTGAGTGGAAGTGGTATTATAGGGGGATTTTTTAATCCTGGAGATAATGCGGTAAAATATCATCCTACTGCTAATACTATTACGCATACAGTAATACATACGGTAAATGGTAAAAGTTGTCAATCACCATTAGAAACATTTAATGTTTATGTGCCACAAGTTGATGTGAGTATTAGTGGCTTGTCCCCAAGTTTTTGTACTTCAGATGGTAAGGTGACTATCTCGGCAAGTGAATTAGATCCAGCTGTTGGAAATGCCATTTTTTCAGCTACCAAAAATGGAAATGCCACTTCTTTTTTAAAGGATGGTGAAGAAAGTGATAATACGGCAGAAATCGATCCTTCAGTTGGTGCCGGAGTTTATCAGATAACTTTGGATTATAAGCAAATAGGTGACGGTTGTTCCAAAACGATAACTAAAACAGTTGAAGTGTTTGCTACGGATCCAGTTACTTTTTCGGGAGTAACAAGTGAGCAAAAAATATGTCGATCTTCGTCTCCAATAACCTTAAGAGGGGATATTCCCAATGGTGGAGAGGGTAATTTTGTTGAGATTACACCCGGATTGTTAAATACTGGAACTGATGATTTAGGTAATGCCGTTGTTTTAAATGACGGGGTAGCAATACTTACTCCAGGTGATTTGCCAATTGGATTATACACTATTCGTTATGACTATACCAATACAAATGGCTGTAGTGCATTTTCAGAAAAATCAATTGAAATTGTTGGTTCTCCTTCCACCATTTATAATGTTACAGGAGGTGGAGCTTATTGTATCGATGATTCTCCCAAAGGAGTAACCATTGGATTGAATGGATCAAATACAGGAGTTACCTATGAACTTTTGTTTGGTGGAACAAGTCTAACACCAGCAGTAGAGTATACCGGAACAGGTACTTCTTTTAATTTTACTGTTAATAGCGATGGGACTGGTGGAGATAAATTATTTCAAACGGAGGGTGTTTATTCGGTAAAAGCAGAATTAGGGGGGTGTGATGCGATCATGACAGGCTCAGTAACTGTTGAACAGTATGAATTGGTTTTACAGCAAGCATCCAAAACGAATATTACCTGTAACGGGTTAAGTAATGGTTCGGTTACTTTAACATGTACCGGAGGAAGTGGTAGTTATGAGTATTCATTGAATGGTAGCGCTGCATCACCAACCTGGCAAGCATCACCAACTTTTAATGGTTTAGCTGTCGGTGATCATGATTTTTCTGTTAGAGATTTATCATCAGCAGCTTGTGAGGCTATTGATGCTCTAACAGTTAGCATTACACAACCTTCAGTAATCACAATAACTGAAATTGAAAATATTCCCGTTGGATGTTCTGGTTGTATTGCTGGTACTGATTGTGAAGGCAGTTCAACAATCACTATTTCAGGTGGAACACCAGATTATGATGTTACTGCTTATCCGGGAGTAGGTTATGGAATCGTTTGGTCAACCGGAGAAACTGATCTGACAGAAACATTAATGTCAGCCGGAAATCATAGTGTTACTGTTACAGATGGTAACGGTTGTACTCAAAATTTAGGCATTACTATTTCTACAAATCCTGTACTTACAATTACAGAAAATGCAGGTGCACATATAAATAATGTTTGCAATGGTGGAAAAACCGGTTCATATACAGTAACTGCTGGCGGAGGTTCAGGTACTTATGAATTTTCTCTAACTGATCCTGCCACAACTGCCGAGGTTTGGTTACCTGGTAATGCGGCCGCAAATCAATATCAGTTGAATACACTTTTTGCTGGAAGTTATAACATATGGGTTCGCGATGCTAATCCAATATACAACAGATGTATTACCCAAATAGCAACACCAATTGTTATTACAGAACCAGCGTCTCTAAGTTTAGTTGAAGAATCGCAAGTTGGAATTACTTGTAATGGTGCAACGGATGGCAGTTTTGTAGTTAGAGCGAGTAATGGAGAGTCAGGAACTTATGAGTTTACAACTGATGATCCTGCTATTGTAGCTGTTCCAACATGGAATGCAGCCAATAATGGAGCAGATGGATATGAACTTTCTTTACTTGGAGCTGGAACATATACTGTTTGGGTACGTGATTTAGCCAATCCTACTTGTGGCTATACCTCTGTAGATGTGACTATTGCAGATGTTACAACTTTAAGTTATACTCTTGTTGAACAGACTAATGTTTCTTGTAATACAGGTAATGATGGACGTTTGGAAGTTTTAGGACAAGGAGGGAGTGGTAATTATGTTTACTCATGGAAGGATAAGGATGGTAATTTTATATCAAATGATCCTTTTATTGAAAGTCTGGATGCTGCAAGAAGTCCTTATGAATTGACATTGTCAGATGTTAATGATCCATTAAATGTTTGTGGACCATTGGTTCAAACATTTAACATTTCTGAACCAGCAATTCTTGAAGTGAATAATGTTGTGATTGAAGATGCTGACTGTGCAGGTCAACCTACTGGTTCAATTACTTTAGATGTTATTGGTGGAACTGCACCATATACAATCAACTGGTCAACAGGAGCTTCCTTAGTTTTGCCAGCCAGTGGAACTGTATCAATAAATGGATTAACTGCGGGAAATTATAATATAGATATAGAGGATGCCAGTGCTACTGGTTGTACATATAATAATGCTGCCACACCTTGGACAGTAGGACAGTTAAGCCCAATTACTAATGAGATTCCTTCAGTAATTACCAACAATACTTGTAATGGTGGAATTAATGGAAGTATCTATGTAAAAGTAGATGGAGGTTCAGGTGATTATCAATTCCGATTGGAAGATTCCGGGACAGGACTTGGTATCATCAATTGGAGTAATTCAGTTTCTGCGACAATGGACGATTTTACTTTTACAGGATTAGCTGAAGGAGATTATGATGTAATAGTAAGAGATTTAAATAATACAAATTGTGTATTTACTGTTGGAAGTTATTCATTAGTTGATCCTCCTTCACTTAATCTGATTAAAAACTTCGTTGATGATGTAGATTGTTTTAGTTCTGCCAATGGATCTATAACTGTAACAGCATCAGGTGGTTCGGGTACGTACCAGTTTAAGGTGGATGGAACTGTTTATAATACCGGGGATAATGGCGCTGGCTATACAGCAACAGGTTTATCAGCAGGTAATCACACTATTTATGTAAGGGATTCTAAAGATATCACATGTGAATATAGAAACCTTGGTGTCATTAATATTTCAGAACCCAAATCCTTATCGCTAATTGTGGATGTGGCTAATACCTCAAATGTTTCGTGTAATAAAGTAGGCGATGGAGAAGTAACCGTTATAGCTTCAGGTGGGAGCGGTAATTATGTTTACTCTAGAGATGGTTGGGTCACTTCTGAAGGTGGAACAGGATCGTCCTATACATTTAAAAATGTAACTCCGGGGTCATATACATTTGAAGTTAAGGATGCTGATGATTTGACATGTGGCTCAGGAACAGTTAGTTATACCGTAACCGAACCTGATGATTTTACAACCACAGCAACCGTTAGCAATATTAAATGTTACGGAGAATCAACCGGGGTAATTACGTTAAGTACTTCTAATGGAGTTGGTCCATTTGAGTATCGTGTTAATGGTGGATCATGGCAATCTTCTCCAATTAAAAATTTAGCTGCCGGAACATATGTTGTTGATGTTATGGATATTGGTTCGGGTTGTATTAAAGATAATGTTATTTCAGCAGCAAATGCGACCATCACTCAACCAGACCAGTTAAATTATTCTGTAGTTTCATCAAACTTTACATTACAATGTAACAATGATGACAATGGTAAAATTGAGATTTCAGTTAACGGAGGTAATGCTCCATACTATTATCAATGGACAGGAGTGAGTGATGCCAATGGAGGAAAAACTAATCATGCAGAAAATTTAACAGCTGGAACTTATAATGTTTCTATTTCAGATGATAACGGTTGTGCTATTTTGCCATTACCTGAATACACAATAACAGAGCCAGATGAAATTGATGTTACTTATGTAAAAACAGACATTGCTGTTGGAGGACTAAGTACTGGTTCTATTGAAATTAACAATATTACAGGAGGTCCAACAACCAATTATACAGTTGAATGGTGGGATGGAAACACTAGTAGTTTATCTCGTAATAATTTACCTGCCGGCGATTATTATTTCTACCTGTATGTAGAAGATGGCTCTGGAAATACCTTGTGTTCAAAAAGATATGATGTAACTTTAATTGATCAATCTGAACCACTTAGTTTCGATTTGTATCCCACCGATGCAATATGTTATGGTGGAGATGGCAATCTTGAAATTTCTGTTAGTGCAGGTGAATATCCATTTGATATTACCTGGAGTCAGGGAGGAACTGTTCTAGGGTCAACTACACTGAGTACCAATAATGTTCATCAAGTTGACTTACCTGCTGGTGACTATGAAATTAATGTGAAAGATGGAGCTGGTGGTAATTTGACTAAAACAACAAGTGTTGGTCAGCCTGATGATTTTACTGTAGAAGCTGATGTTGCTTCTGATAAAGAGTGTTTTGGAGATGATGCTACCTTGCAGGTTATTATTGATGGTGATGCCTGGAATAATGCAGCATCTCCAAAAGAAGATAATTTTACAGTAACCTGGATAGATCCTGACGGACTAATAAATTCGACAGGGTTGTTTACAACCACATCTAGTGTTACAAACCTCACTAAATCAGGTGACTATACAGTTAGTGTATATGAAAACACGCATAACACGTGTATAAAGAGTGATGTCGTAACGGTTAGCGATCCTCTTCCTCTGGGAATTACATATGAGGTAACTGATGTAATGTGTAATTCCGGACAAGATGGTAGCATAACTGTAACACCAACAGGCAGGCCCGCAGGACATCCTTTTTCATATACCTGGCAAATTAATAATGGTTCCAATTGGGCTTCAATTAGTGGAGAAACTGCGCCAACGATCAGTAATCGTGAAGCTGGTACATATAGAGTAGTTCTTCAATCTTTATCAAGTTCATGTAGTTATACATCTGATGCAATTGTGATTAATGAACCGGATCCGGTGCAAGCTATAGTTTCAACAGAAGATATCATAACTTGTTATGGTGATGATTCCGGAATGATTTATCTTGTTAATATTCAAGGGGGTACACAGCCGTATAGGTATATGTTAAATGGTGCTGAGTCTTCTTTAGCAGATGGTGTTACAAATTATGATATTAAGGGATTAATTTCACAAAATTATTCTATTAAGTTAAAAGATATATATGGGTGTGAGAGTGAAGTTTATACTAGAAATATTTCTGAGCCTGAGGAATTAACGTTTGAAATTACCAAATCCTATATTGATTGTAGTACGGATAATTCCGGTGATATCGAATTAACAGTAGATGGTGGTAGGAAGATTTCGGGAGAGCAGAAATATCTTATTACTGTAAGTCCTGATGGTCAGCCTGATATTATGCTAGATCCGGTTTCAAATACTACAGGTGCTTCAATTTTAGTTAATGATGCAAGGTTAGAAGGTCTTGCAGCAAACAGGTATGTTGTTAAGGTTTATGATTTAAATTCAAATGCAACAGCGTTGTGTGAAAGTATTCAGGAAGTTACGCTGGAGCATATTACTATTACTGGAAATGAATCCAATGTAACCTGTAAAGGTGCTAATAATGGTACAATAAATGGAATCGTGATCAGTGGAGGATCAGGTGATTATACTTATGAGTGGACTTCCTCTGATGGTCTGGGATATAATAACAATACCTTAAACCAGGGAGGTTTATCAGAAGGTGCTTATACATTAAAAGTTTATGATAATGTAAGAAAATGTGATACGATCAGGAAAACTTTTACTATAGGTCTTGATAATGTTATAACAATTGTACCAACGATAACTGATGTAAGTTGTAATGGAAAAGAAGATGGAGCAATTACTCTTGAGCTTATAGGTAATAATGTTGATGATACAAGTTACGCATGGACCGGCCCTGGTACATTTAGTGAGAGTAAAAAAGATATATCTGATCTAACTTATGGAAATTATACGGTTACAATGACAACCGCAATTGACGATGTCAGTTGTAAAGTAGATTCAGTATTTACTGTTGAACAACCGGATGCATTAACATTTAATACAAGCTTTGATTATACAAATTGTGATCCTTATCAACGTACTTTAATTGTTGAAGATGAAGAAGGGGGAGATGGAAACTATTCCTATAAATGGACTGGACCTGCATTTACTCCGGCTATTCCAAAGGAGCCTACTAAAGTGCTGATTACTAAAGGTGGAACATATATCATCACTGTAAGCGACAATCATAATTGTACTTTATCTAAAACATTAAGTGTTCCGGAAGAATTAAGTATCAATGCGAGCACAACCCATGTACAATGTGCTGATGGTAAAAGTGGAGCAATTGATATTTCCGAAATCTATGGAGGGTCAGGCGCTTATACTTTTGAATGGACCTACCCGGATAATACAATAAAAACCAGCAGAAATATTGATCAATTAGCAGCAGGAAACTATAAATTAGTTATTACCGATATTAATGAAAGAGATGTAAGTGGTTCTTGTACTTTAGATACTACTTTTACAGTAACTGAACCAAAAGTAATTCAAATAGCTCCAGCCGTAGTGGATGTATCCTGTTATGGTTTAAGTGATGGTCAAATTGAAATTGGTGTTCAAGGAGGAAAAGCACCATATACTTACAATTGGAGTCCTGTGGTAGGAACAAACTCTGCTGGTAATAAGAACCAATATGATTTACCAGCAGATGATTATAATGTAACAGTAACAGATGTAAATGGTTGTAATATCACATCCACTATTACAGTTACTCAGGATTCAGCAATTAATACTGTTGCTATTCCAACAGAAACAAAGTGTGATGGAACAGGGGGAGCAATTGATCTTTCAGTTACAGGTGGTTCAGGTAGTGGTTTTACATACAATTGGAGTTCGGCAAATGGTACAGGATTAGTAGTTACCAATAAAGATCAGACAGGACTTACTGGAGGTACATATACTGTTCAAGTTTCAGATAATGGACCGGGGCGCAGTTGTACAGCATCTACGTCAGTAACACTAACAGATGCTATTTCAATTATTAATAATGATGTAACACCAGTAACATGTTCAGGTAATGATGATGGAACCATTAGCTACGATGTGATTGGAGGGGATGGAAATTATACCTATAGTTGGAATGTTATTTCAGGAGATCCAACTCGTATTGAGCCAGGAGTTCGCAATCAAAGTGGATTAAGTGAAGGCAAGTATCAAGTAACAATTACGGATGGAAGAACCTCAGGAGGAACAAACTGTGCTATCACCAAAACATTTACTGTTCCGGCAGTTACAGGTTTAAGCGTTAATGTATCGGTATTCAATTCTAAAATATGTTATGCTGATTCTACTGGTATGTTAATAGCTTCAGTAACAGGAGGATCCGGAAGTTATAAATATTATTGGAATGGGGAAGAAGGATCCGATACATTAAAAAATATTCCGCAAGGAATTTATGGACTTAAAGTGGTTGATGTTGAGCTGGGTTGTAACTTCGTTCAGTCATATGAGATAAAAGGCCCCGATGCTCGACTGTCCATTGATAATATTGTAGTGAAAGATGTACTATGTTATGGTAAATTAACAGGCGAAATTAATGTAACTGCTTCTGGAGGAACAGTGCCTTCAGCTGGGTATACTTATACATGGACAGAAGGTCCTTCTCCAGCAATAGGTAGCAATCCTACAAAATTGGCAGCAGGTACTTACAGGTTAACTGTATTAGATGCAAATGGATGTTCAGTTTCATCGGATGAAATAATTGTTTCACAACCATCAACATACATTAAAGTAGATAATCCACAAATTACTGATGTCTCAACAGTTGGAGGTAATAATGGTCAGATTTTAGTAGATGTGTATGATGGAACAGCTCCAAGAAGTGTGGAATGGTTCGATGCATCAGATACATCAATAGGTACCTTAAATCCTGCTACGGGATTAAGTTCGGGAACTTATCGAGTTGTGGCAACAGATAACAATGGATGTCCTGCTGAGTTAACCGGAATAAGAGTTGTAGAACCTGGAGAATCACTTGGATTTGAAAAAACAGTTCATCAGATAAGTCCATGTAATGGTGGCGATAATGGAGAGATTCATATTAATCGAGTGTTTGGAGGTTTTCCTATTGATGGCGACAGGTATCGAATACAAATTACGGGTCCTGGAACAAATGTGGATATAGAAGATACTTCGTATGACTTAATAGATTTAACACCTGGTACTTACAGAGTTGTAGTAACAGATGATGCCACTGAAACTTATCAGGAAGATATTGTCATCAGCGAATATACACCACTGACTCTTACGACTAATAAAGTAAGCGATGTACAGTGTTTCGGAACTGCAACTGGTGAAATTGAAGTAATTGTTGGAGGAGGAAGACCAAATGCTTCCAATAATTATCTGGTTGAAATTACCAGCACTGAAGGTTATTCTGATACGAAAGAAGATGCATTGTCAGGTGTACCATTTAGTTTTACAAATCTGCCTGCAGGTAATTATACCGTTACCTTAAAAGATCATGCTGAGGATTTTGATACTAAAACACCGGATAGAAATAATTGTGAGTTATCAGATTTTACCTTAATTACCGAACCGGAGGCTAATGTTGAACTTACTTCAGTAAGTGGATTAAGTGAAATTTGTCAAGGAGAAACTTATAATCTTTCTATAAATACTTCTAATTGGGATTTTGGAACTCAAGGTAATTTGAGAGTATCTGTATATGATGACTTTACTACTACAGAATATATTGTTGATCAAACACCTTATGTTATAACAGTTAGTCCAACATCCAGCAGAACGTATGAAATTACAAAAGTGGCTGATCCAGCAAATGCAGCTTGTTTACAAGGGGAAACAACAGGAAATCAAATACAGTTAACAGTTCATGATCTACCAACAGCAACTATTACTGGTCCAACAGAAGTTTGTGAGGATGGATCGGTACAATTATCGGTATCTTTTACAGGAAAAGCCCCATTTAGTTTTACCTGGCAGGATGTAAATAATGGAACATCCAATACGATTAGTGGTGTTTATGCAAGTGATACTACATTTACCGATGATCCGGTGGCTAATGCCGGATATATAGTTTTAAGTGTTTCTGATGATTATAGTTGTAGTAATGCTGGTAATGGTCAGGTTGATGTAACCATCAATAATAAACCTATAATTACATTAGCAGGTAGTACGGATATATGTGCAGGCGAAAGTACTTCATTAACATTTGGATTTAATGAAAATAATGCGCCATATACGGTTACCTATGAAGCTAATGGTTCAGAAGGTACATTATTGGTAACACCTGATACTGATAATAACTACGCTTGGAATGTATCACCGGATAGCATTACCACAACGTATAAGATAACTTCAGTTATTGATGCTAACGGCTGTAATATGGATATTTCTGGTCTGGTTCAGGCTACAGTTATTGTAAATCTGTTACCGGAACCTTTGGCTGTTATTAACAGTACACTGGATAATGATAGTATATGTCAGGGAACTATAGGTATTGATTACGCTGTTGATCCGGCTAATTATGCAACCAATTATGTATGGACAGTTCAGGATGGAATGACAATTACTTCCGGAAATGGAACAACTAATATTACCGTAGATTTTGATAGAGATTTCACCGGTGGTTATGTTAGGGTATATACAGAAAATAGTTGTGGAGAAACCCCTGCTATTGAAAAATGGGTGAGTGCAAGATCTATTCCTGAATCAATAACAATTGAACCAACTGGTGATACAGACCTTTGTGAAGGTGAAAACGGTTTAGTATATAGTATTTCACCTGTAGCCAACGCTACTTCATATGAGTGGTCAATCCCTGCAGGGTTAATATTACAGGGAAGTGGAACAGGAACGTCCATTATTGTGGATCTGGATCCTAATGTGCCATCTACAATAGGAGATATAAAAGTTCGTCCGGTTAATTCATGTAGCTCAGATGAACCTTGGTCACCACCTTTAGAAGTTACTGTAACTCCTTTACCCGTTGCAGATGCCGGTAGTGATGAGCGCATTTGTCAAACAACATACACTTTGGATGCTGCCCCATTAAATGCGGGAGAAAGTGGATTATGGAAGATATTGAATGGTTCGGGTCAGTATGTAAACAGATCAGTGGATCAGGTACGTCCTGATGCTCATGTATATAACCTTTCACAAGGAGCCAATACCTTTTTATGGACTGTAACTAATGATTTAACAGGATGTTATACTTCAGATACAGTGGTGATATATAATGATCAGGTTACTGTAAATGCAATTGCTTCTTCAGATAAGGTATGTGATGGAAAAGTACAGTTGTTTGGTACACCGTTAAATTCAGTTATAAATGCAGATGAAGCCTACTGGTCAACCACAGGCGGAGCATTTATTGTTAGCTCTACAAATGAGAATACAAATGTTACTGATCTTGGTCCTGGTTCCAATTCTTTTACCTGGACAATCAGAAAGGGAGCATGTTATAGTACAGCAACTGTTAATGTGATCAATAACAAACCAACGGAAGCCGTAATTTATAATGCAAGTGATTTGATTATTGCATTACAGGATCTACCTTGTCAAACAGATTTCACAAGCTTAAAAGGTAGCCTGCCAGCTTCAGATGAAACCGGATATTGGAGAATTGAATCTGGATCAGTCACAATTGATGATGTCAATAGTCCTACTATTAATGTTACTAATATTGCTAAAGGCGATCATGAGATAAGTTGGAATATCAGAAAAGGAGATTGTTTATCTAAATCCATTGTAACCATTCGAAATAATGCATTGGATGTGGATGCAGGTGTGGATAAATATTCATGCGATGGAACAACCACACTTTATGGTACAGAAATTCCTGTTGATGCTAGCGGGCAATGGAGTGTTATTGAAGGATTCGGTAATTTTGCATCAGGAAGCTCTGCTACAACCGATGTATCTGCTTTAGCTCAGGAAAATAGCGGTAGAAACGTATTTAGATGGACACTTACACGGTATGGATGTGAATCATCTGATGAGGTTGTGATATATAATGATCAACCTTCATCAGCGCAAATTGCCGGGGGAAATTCAACCATATCAATTTGTGATTATGAGTATAATCTACAAGCAGTAACTCCGGTTTATGGAAATGGAGTTTGGAGTGTTGTGGGGGGTCAAGGTAGATTTGATAATCCTGCTGATCCTAATACAATGGTTCGAAATATTGCACATGGAGATAATATATTCAGATGGACCGTATCTAATAATACATGTTCATCACATGTTGACTTTACGGTAACCAATCTTCATGTTGATGCATATGCCGGTGCAGATACTGCAGTTTGTAGTAAAGTAGCCAGGTTGAATGCAACACCAGCTCCATCTGGAGCAAGTGGTTTGTGGACTATAGTAAGTGGTGAAGGGGGCGTTATTTTTAATCCATCTTCAAGCAGTGCTACAGCCAGTGCCACATCATTGGGACATGGTACCAATACCTTGGTATGGACTGTTACTCAAAATGGTTGTGTATCTAAAGATACAGTTAACATTGTAAATAACCAACCTTATGAGGTGAATGCCACATCATATATTTACGTAGATAATGATAATACAACTCTTCGGGCAGATAATCCTACTGTTGGAGATGGAGTATGGTCGCTACTGGAAGGAAGAGGTACAATTTCTAATCCAAATTCATCCACAACTACAGTAACAAACCTGTTACCTAATTTTAACTATTTCAGGTGGACTGTTACTAATGTAGGTTGTGTTGAATATGTGGATGTTGCCGTTCAAAGTGGTGTTTTAGCCCAGGCTGATGCAGGTTTGGATCAGTTACATTTATGTGAAGATTTTACATCCTTACAGGCTAATGAACCAGAAGGTACCTATGGAGAATGGACCATAGATGAAGGTAGCGCTGTATTTGAATCTTCAAATAGTGCCAAAACTACAATAACAGATATTCGTCCTGGAAGAAATGTATTTAGATGGACGGTCAGGTTTGCCGGAGGAAGTGAGAACTTTACTACAGATACCGTAGTTGTAATAAACAATAAACCATCCGATGCCAATGGAGGTATTGATATAATTGAATGCGGAGATGCTACTGTTTTAAATGCTCGGGAACCCATAGAAGGTAGTCCAACATGGTCTGTGTTATCAGGTGGAGGTATATTTGTTGACAACACTGATCCAAAAACAGCAGTAAGTGCTTTAGCTAAAGGAGAAAATGTATTCAAATATGAGATTAAAAAGGATATATGTTTCTCTTATGATACAATAAGTGTATTTAACTATGAGCCATCCGATGCATTTGCCGGTAATGACCAGGTGGTGTGTGTTGACTCAGCAAATTTGAATCCTGAAATACCAAAGTATGGAATCGGAAAATGGAGAATTATTGAAGGCTCAGGAAAAGGTAGAGATGAAAATGGAAATCCAATTGATGAAATAGGTCAGGGATATGTATACGACTTGGCTCCTGGTGTTAATAAGCTGATTTGGGAAGTGAATGTTCCTCAGGCAGCGGCATCATGTATAAAACGTGATACATTAACAATTGTAAATAATAAACCTTCCTTGTCGTTTGCCGGTCATTATCGATCAATATGTACAGATACGGTTTCCTTGTCAGGAAGCGTTCCGGTTTATGGGGGTGGAACATGGACATTAATTTCAGGTTCAGGTACTATTGCAGATTCTACACAAAGGAATACACTCGTAACCAACGTGGGTAAGGGTAAAAATCGTTTTAGATGGACTATCGACAATGATGGTTGTACCTCGGTTTCTGATGTGGAAATTTCCAATAACCTCATAGAAGCATTTGCAGGTTATGATCAGGTTAATTGTGTGGATACCGCCATACTGGAGGGTAATAATCCTGTTCCGGGAGAAGGTACCTGGGGTGTATTAGGTGGATCAGGATCTGCGAATTTCAATAATAATGAAAGCCCATATACGCAGGTAAGAAATCTTGATAAAGGAGAGAATATTTTAACTTGGACAATTACCTATCAAAGTTGTCAGTCTGTGAGTCAGGTTACTATTACAAATAATAAACCATCGGCAGCAATCGCCGGTGATAATAAAGCTACTTGTGATAGTTCTATTGTGCTGGGGGCTTCGGTTCCGGAAGTAGGTACAGGAAAATGGACTATTAGAAGCGGAGGTGGTTATTTTACTGATGAATATAATGCCTCCACTGCTGTTGATACATTGAAATTTGGTAAGAATGTGTTTAGATGGACCGTTGAAAACAAAGGCTGTATTTTATATGATGATGTTGAAATCAGTTATAATACCATTCAGGCTTCTGTTGGTGGTACTCAGGAAATCTGTGAAAATCATACCTTCCTTGAGGGAAATAATCCATCACCTGGAGTTGGAACGTGGAGTGTTCTTGGAGGAATCAGTCAAGCCAGATTTGCGAATACAAATGATCCTGTATCTGAGGTTTATGATTTAGCTAAAGGAAGTAATATGTTGAGATGGTCTATTAATAATCAGGGATGTATAACCTCTGCAGAGGTAAATGTTATCAATCATTCACCAAGTACAGCCTATGCAGGTAACACGCAAGAACTTTGTCAAAGTAATACTACTCTTGATGCAACCAAGGTGGATATTGGAACTGGTTCATGGGAAGTACTTATAGGTTCAGCCACAATTACTGCTGATCAGATTAATAAGGAAAAAGCTGTTGTTAGTGGTTTATCAAAAGGAGATAATGTATTCAGATGGACAGTAACCAGTGATAATGGTTTATGTACTTCAGCCGATGAGATTAAGGTAATTAATAATGAACCATCAGAACCATATGCAGGAGCTGATGAGGAGTATTGTGCCCCAACAGTGGTGCTCAAAGCTGCAACGCCAGATTTTGGTAATGGTAACTGGTCTATCATTGAAGGCGGTGGTAATTTTAATGATCCAACGCTACCAAATGCAACAATAAGCAACTTAACTGAAGGTAACAATGTATTAAGATGGACAATAACTCAAGGGCAGTGTATGAAGCAATCAGATATTACAATTACTAACAATACACCAACAACTGCAAATGCAGGTCCGGATATTGAAGATTGTAAAGATTATGCCTTTTTGGACGCGAATATGCCAACCCAAGGAGACGGATTTTGGACGTTAATTTCTGGAAAAGCCGAATATGCTGATACCACAAATGAAAATTCAAGAGTGGATAATCTGACCTTTGGAGAAAATATATTACAATGGAATATTCAAAAAGGAAGTTGTATTTCATCTGATCAGATTACTATTTTTAATCAGATTCCAGACCAGGCTAAAGCAGGTATCGATAGATCAACATGTGAAGATTACCTGACATTAAATGCCAATAATCCAAATTCAGGAATAGGAACCTGGACGGTAATTAGTGGACATGGTGATTTTGATGATGCTTCAAGTCCGTCTTCAATAGTTCGTAATTTAGGATTAGGAGAAAACAGGTTTAAATGGACAGTGGCTTATGGTACTTGTACAACTGAAGATGTGGTTGAAATAGTAAGTAATAAAGCAGATCCTTATGCGGGGGAAGATGATGTTACTTATAAAACATCATATGAGCTTAAGGCATCAAATCCGGGTGATTTAGGAGCAACATGGTCTGTTGTTGCAGGAACAGGTGAATTTGTAGATGAAACCTACTTTAATACTATCGTTAATGACTTAAATGTAGGTGTCAATACTTTCCGTTGGAGAATGGATGTAAATGGGTGTATTACTTATGACGATGTTAGTATTGAATACCGAGAAGTGCCAGATGCTAAATTTATCGCTGATACCACTCAGGGTTGTTATCCATTAACAATTCAGTTTACTAATCACTCTGATGGTGGTTCTGAGTTTGCTTGGGACTTTGGAGATGGAAATAGTTCTACAGATCGTAATCCTGTACATACTTTCTATAATCCTGGAAAATATTTAGTAACAATGGTGGCTCCGGGACCTGATAATGTAGATGGAGAGTATCAAATGGAAATTAATGTTCATGATCATCCTGTAGCTGAATTTAGTTATGGTCCGGACATTATTTATGTACCAGATGACTTGTTGCGTTGTTATAGCTTGTCGGTGGATGCAGAACAATATCTATGGGATTTTGGAGATGAAGGAACCTCAACTGATGTGAATCCGTTACATGTATATAAAGAAGAAGGTGTATATGATTTATCACTGATTGTCGAGAGTAAATATGGATGTTTGGATACTATTGTTAAGCCACAGGCCATAACAACAGTACTTCAAGGATTTGTGTCATTCCCGAACTCATTTATGCCTCGTCCGGATGGAGGAAATGCAAACTCAATTGGAGGAGGAGAAACAAATACAGTATTCCGACCGGTATACCGGGATGTGGATCAGTATCAGATACAAATATTTAACAGATGGGGGCAGTTGATATTTGAGAGTTCTGATATTGATGAAGGATGGAATGGATTTTATAATGGAACTTTAGCTCCACAAGCAGTATATGTTTGGAAAGTGAATGGAACATTTATTAGTGGTAAAGTATTTAACGAAGCCGGAAGTGTACTTCTGGTTCGATAATATTAAAAAATTTAATCTAATGATACGTCTTACAAAGTACTTATTTACTTTGTAAGACTTTCTGATGCTGATAGAGTTTAGTCTTAGGATAAAATTTAATCAGTTTCTGAATAAAGTATAGGCTTTAGTATGAGAAAATACACAATACGAATTACAATTATTATGCTTTTGTTGGTTTTTTGTTATTCAAAATCCAACTCACAGGATGCTTCGTTTTCTCAAAATTACGCATCCCCCTTGTACTTAAGTCCTTCATTTACTGGTTTGGTGGAAGGTAGTAGAATGTCTGTTAACTATCGCGATCAATGGCCAAATATACCCGGAACATATCGATCTATGTCCGTTTCATTTGATCATTATTTTTCCGATTTTAATAGTGGTTTGGGATTTTTATATTACAGAGATGATCAACAGCAAGGAGCATTAGTAGATCAAAATATAGGTGTGTTATATGCCTATGAAATATTTATTTCCAGAAATGTAATGGTGCGCCCTGGTATTCAGTTTAAGTTTGCTCAAAACTTAATTGACCCTTCAAAAGGTACTTTAGGAACAAGTATTGATGAAAGTGGCAATTTGGTTTCCGGAGGAGGAATTGTTTTGGCTCAGGAACAAAATAATAAATTTGATGCGGCTACCTCTGTTATGATTTATAGTAATTTTTATTGGGGAGGTGTTACCATTGATCATTTAGTAAGAAGTGATATAGGATTTACAGATATTGAATCTAACCGGGGAATGAAAATATCTGCTTTTGCAGGCTATAAATGGGTCTATAAGGAGGGTAAAAGAAAAAATCCGGATCAGAGTGTAACCTTTGCCGTAAACTATAGAAAACAACAAGATTTTAATCAGTTGGATCTGGGGGCTTACTGGCAATATAACCCTATCGAGCTTGGATTGTGGTATAGAGGTATTCCTACCGAGAATGTAGAACAACTTTCAAATACCGATGCGATTATAGCTATTTTTGGAGTCCATATAGGAAATACCAGATTAGGCTACTCCTACGACCTCACTTTATCTAATTTGGCTGGCAACACTGGTGGAGCGCATGAGTTATCGATTATGTATACGATACCGTCATCAAATAAACCACGAATTGACAGAAGCGCTATCCCATGTTCTCAACAAGGATATAGAGGAGGTGGTGCATCAAGAAGTAAATACCGTTCCAGATCCAGGAGAATTTTTTAATATTTTTCATTATCATTATTGATATTATTATTTTAAAATTTCTGTTTAGATACCATACCTTCAACAATACTAATAACCTGAATTCGAATAAAATTTTAGCATTTATCTCATTAGATATTTATTCTTAATGAATTCGATAGAACGATGTTTCAGATTGATATAAAAGACTGATATACAAGACAAATTTTGCAGGGCTAGCGAGCTAGCTCGAAAAATTTAACGCAGTAGATCAGTTTTTTATGCAAAGCATAAGGGATTCCGCATATAAGCAGCGATCTTCTTCCTGAAAATTATTCAAAATAGCCCGCTATTCTTTAATGTGGAAATTTTATGATAGGCCACATTGAACTCGCGAAATGCTCGTTTCATAATTTT
>JBNKGY010000019.1:0-31835 GCA_050290065.1 Marinilabiliaceae bacterium | reverse complement strand
TTAAAAATAATTGAAGAATTTTCAGATCTGGGAAGTGGATTTAATATCTCCATGCAGGATTTAGATATACGTGGAGCTGGAAATCTATTAGGAGGCGAACAAAGTGGATTTATTGCTGACATTGGATTTGAAACGTACCATAGAATTTTAAATGAGGCTATACTTGAATTAAAGGAAACAGAATTTAAAGAATTATATCAGGATGAAATTAATCAGGCAACTGATAAAAATATACAATTTGTAACGGACTGTACAATAGAAACAGATGCCAAATTGCTATTTCCGGATGACTATGTTGAGAATGTTGCTGAAAGAATGCAATTATACAGAAAGCTTGACGGTCTTTCAAATGAAGAAGAATTGATTGCGTTTAAAGATGAGTTGATTGATCGTTTCGGAAAAATCCCTGAAACAAGTTTAGAGCTAATCCTTGTTGTACAAATCAGGTGGCTGGCTATTGATCTAGGTATTGAAAAAATTATTTTCAAAAACCAAAAACTTATTGCTTATTTCGTTACAAACCAGGAATCTCCTTATTATCAATCGGCAGTATTTACAGGCATTCTAAGTTTTCTTCAAACAAAATCAAAAAATGTAAAAATGAAAGAAAAAGGAAATAAACTAAGTATGGTTTTTCCGCATATATCAGATATAACCGCAATTAAAGATTTAATAACTGACATACATCAAAATATATTTAACAAACAGAATTAGTCACAATTCTCTTTTATTAAGATTTCCCGGATAATACCTGATATGGAATAAATAATATAAATAGAACAATCCAGAGAACGTCCATTTTTAAATTCGACATTCACACTTTCTTTATCCGTTGAAGGTGATGGATTTGAAATTAATTCATCAAACCATTTATTGCCTTCTGAAATCATATTTTGAAAGTAGAGAGTCTCTTCCATATATGCTCTGATATATTCCACAGCATAATTATTATACCGTATCACTTCAAATTTATTATTCAAAACAACACTAAACTTTTTAGCATCGAAAAGGGCCTTTTCGTAAGCCTTGATTTTAATTTCATTAAACTTCTCTTCCGAAATGTCCTGTAAAATTAACTGAATGGATTTTTGATTGTTGAAATTCACTATTGACCCGGTAACCTCCGCCCAATACAAATCTCCATGAACCGTTTTCATTTTAGCTAAAAAAGGTTTCAATCTCTTGTTATGATTAATGGATTCCTCTATTACATTACAAAATTGCTCCACACTATCTTCATGCACATAATTTTGAATTGGAGATCCCAGCACATCTTCGATGTAATGCGTTTTAAATACATCAAGACCCAAAGTATTTAAATACATTAATTTTCCGTCTCGAACAACTACAATAGGTAATGGAGAATTTGAGATAAACTCACGATAACTTTGCTCCCTTTGTTTTTGCTCAATATCAACCTTATGTTTATAATAAGCTAAATCAATACTAATACCCAGCTCTTTCTTATTTATTGGTTTAACTAAATAACCATATGAATTAGAAACAATAGCTCTTTTGATAACTTGTGAGGAAGTATCACTTGAAATATAAATAATTGGTACTTCTATTTCGCGCTTCAGCATTTCGGCTGTTTGAATTCCATCTAAATCCCCTTCTAAATGAATATCCATTAAAACCACATCAGGCTTCAGATCTTTACATAAAGCAATTGCCTCCTGACCTGAAGAAGTTCTTCCAACCAGCTCATGTCCAAGATCGCGCAAAAACATAATAAAAATAGCGGTGATAAATCGATCATCTTCTACAATAAATATTCTTCTCATAATGGAATTAGCTTAAACCTAATTTTGCATCCAATTAATTATTACTTTTGTAAGTAAATTAACTCTTTACTGAGTTTATCTAACAATAAAATATCTCAATAACTACAATCTTAAATTATTACTAATACAATGAGATACTTAATATTAAATTTTAAAATAAAACTTACGTGAATTTAGTGATTGATGAGGGAAATACATTTACAAAGCTAGGTGTTTTTGATAAGGGTAAGATGATTCATTTTAATTCGTGTAAAATACTTGATGAAATTCAATTGAAGAAGGACAATTATTTAAATAATATTGATAAAGTAATTATTTCTTCAGTCAAAGAAAATTACCAGGAAACCAATAGCTTTATAAAAAAAATTGGACTTGATAAAGATAGTCAAATTCTAATCCTCAATGGAAATACGCCATTACCTGTTAAAAATAACTATGAAACTCCTGAATCTTTAGGTAAAGATAGAATTGCTGCACTTGTTGGTGCTTCAATGTTGTATGAAGGATGCCCTAAATTAGTTATTGATGCAGGAACAGCTATTACTATTGATTTCTTGGATGAAAATAATTATTTCACGGGAGGGAATATCTCTCCAGGAATTCAAACCAGATTTAATTCTCTACACCAAAACACGAAACAACTTCCTCTATTAAAAATTGATACTTCTTCTAATTTTATGGGCTTAAATACAAGACAGGCGATATGCTCAGGAGTACAAAACGGGGTAATATTTGAAATCGAATCCTACATAAACCACTTTAACAACCTGAATATCAACACAAAAACTATCTTAACAGGTGGGGATGCAGATTTTTTTGCCAAAAAATTAAAAAATCGCATCTTTGTAAACTCAAATTTGGTACTAACTGGACTAAATAACATACTCGAATATAACGCTTAATATAAATTGATTAGCACACTCAATAGAATATTCAGGATGTATTTTTATCATAAAAGTTATTTATATTCCACTAGTATATAAAGCTGTTTTTGTGAAGTTAAACCATAACATTAATTAATGGCATAACTTTTGGAGTGCTAGTAGTAACTATTGTCGGCAAAATAAATAACACACGACAAAATAAATACTTGATTAACAATTACATTAAACTTATAGACATCATGCCAAGATTTTTTACAAAAATTTTAATTACAGGAATGATTACTCTTTTCGGAGCTCAGGCGTTTAGTCAAAAGGGTATTGAAGATGGTTCAAAATACGGACATGGCGAAGATAGTATTCGCTGCCTAAAGAACCTGTCTTTATTTGTTGAATACGTAAAACAAAAAAGTTATGCAGATGCTGTATCATCTTGGGAAATCTGCTTTAACGAATGTCCATTAGCCAACTCTAAGATTTATACTTATGGAGTTAGAATTATGGATTGGAGAATTAGTCAGGAAAAAGACGACGCTAAAAAAGAGGAACTTTTTCAGCAACTAATGGGTGTATATGATCAAAGAATCAAATACATGGGTAACAGTAGAAAATACGGTGAAGATTATATACTTGGACGTAAAGCTGTAAAACTTCTTAATTATAAAAAGACAGAACCTGAAGCCAGGGAACAAGCTCAAGAGTGGTTTAACAAATCTATATCCATAAGAAAAACCAACAGTGAGCCTGCGGTTTTAGCAACTTTTATGACAAACACTGTTGCCATGTATAAAGATGGTCAGACAGAAGCCGAAGAAGTTGTTAAAAGTTATATTACTGTTAACGACATTCTGACTAAACAAATAGAACTAGAAAAGAAAGCTAAGGACATAGAAATGCTTAAAGGTGTAAAAGACAATGTTGAAAAACTTTTTGCAACAAGTGGCGCTGCTGATTGTGAAACTATTGAGAAAATTTTCAGTCCACAATTATCAGAAAACAAAGACAATTTAGATTGGCTGAAATTAGTAAACAAATTATTAGCCCGTGCTAATTGTGAGGATGCTCAATTATTGTACGATATTTCTGAAAACTTGCATAAAATTGAACCTTCATCATCTTCAGCATACGGATTGGCTCGTATGTACCTGAAGTCGAAAGACTTGGGCAAGTCTGTAGAATATTATAACGAAGCCATTTCTCTTGAAGAAGAAGCTGATCAAAAAGGAACTTTTTATTACCAGCTTGGGTTAATCCAATTTAACCAGGGAAAACTTGCTGAATCCAGATCAAATGCCAGAAAAGCTATTGAATTACGTCCTGACTGGGGAGATCCATATATATTAATAGGAAATCTTTATGCAACCTCAGCCACATCATTTGGAAAAGATGAATTTGAACATAAAACTGCCTATTGGGCAGCAGTTGATCAATTTGTTAAAGCAAAAAAAATTGACGCAGGAGTTACATCCAAAGCGAATGAGTTAATAGGAATATATTCACAACACTTCCCAGGAACAGAAGATATCTTCTTCCGTAACCTTAAAGTAGGTGATACTTATCCTGTAGGTGGATGGATTGGCGTTAACACTACAATCAGAGCAAAATAATAGCAGATGAATGCTAACTATTTTTATAAAACAATTAAAACTGCAGGTAGCTTTTGGTTACTTGCAGTTTTAGTTTTTACTTCCTGTACCTCTAATAAACCGGAGGAAATAAAGGCTATTGTTGAAGATCAAAACATACCTTCATTGGAGGTAGTTGATTACGAGACCTTTATCAGTGATTCTGGGAGAGTGAAATACCATATCATTACTCCATCACTAATGGTTTTCGATAAAAGAGAAGAACCATACCGCGAATTTCCAAAGGGAGGACACATTATTACCTACGATACGGCAGGAGTTATTAAATCAGAAATAAAGTGTAAATATGCAATAAATTACATAAAGGATAAGTTATGGGATTTAAGAACCAATGTAGAAGCCGTTAATGAAGAAGGTGTTATTTTTAATACTGAACAACTATATTGGGATGAAAACGAAGAAAAAATTTACACAGAAAAGTTTGTTAAGATAACGCGCGAAGATAAAATTATTACAGGTTATGGATTAGATGCCGGACAAGATCTTAAATGGTATAACATAAAAAACGTCACTGCCACTCTTGGTGTGGATGAAGAAATGTAAATACCACATAACATTTTAAATATTACCAATATTTATTAATTTCGATAATCTAAATCGGATTGTACAATACATGAATCAAATAACCATCATTCTTACTGCTCTTATATTCTCTGCATTTTTCTCAGGATGTGAAATGGCGTTTATCTCCTCGAATAAGCTCCTGATTGAACTTAACAAAAATAAGTATCCAAGAATAGGTAAAATAATAGATATTTTTATTGACAATGCCGGATTATTTATATCTACACTATTGGTTGGTAATAATATTGCACTGGTTGTTTATGGTTTGCAAATGGGGCAATTACTCGAACCATTTATATCCACATACATAACATCTCCAACAGCCATCGTATTTGTTCAAACAACTTTTTCTACCTTACTCATACTTGTTACTGCAGAATTTTTACCCAAAATATTATTCCGGATAAACCCCATTTTGGTGCTAAATTTAGCCGCTGTTCCTTTATTATTCTTTTATACCATTTTTTACCCAATCTCAACCCTAACTGTACGATTTTCAAATTTTTTAATGCTGAAGGTATTTAGGGCTGTAAAAGAAACCGACTCAAAGAAAATAGTATTGGGAAGAGTGGATCTGGATAATTTAATAACCCAACATCACGAAAAGCTTGAAACAGATGATGAGGTTGCCAAGGAAGTTAAACTTCTGAAAAACGTACTAGATTTCTCAAAGATAAAAATCAGGGAATGTATTATTCCAAGGACAGAGATATCAGCCATTGAAATACACGAAACATTAGATGTACTTAAACGGCGATTTATTGAAACCGGACATTCTAAAATTTTAGTTTATAAGAAATCTATTGATAACATTATTGGGTATGTCCATGTATCTGAATTATTTAAAAAACCCAAACATCTAAAAAATGCCATAAATCCACTTTCAATTGTTCCCGAAACAATGACAGCAAATAAATTACTTGAAATATTTATTCAGGAACATAGAAGCATAGCCCTTGTTGTTGATGAATTTGGAGGAACTGCAGGAATTGTTACCATGGAAGATATCCTTGAGGAAATATTTGGAGAAATTGATGATGAACATGACGTTTCTGATTTAATTTACAAACAAATTTCTGAAAATGAATATGTTTTCTCCGGGAGAATGGAAATTGATTTCATTAATGAAAAATTCAATATAGGCATTAAACAATCAGAAAACTATGAAACTCTGGCTGGTTTCATTTTATTCCATAACGAATCAATACCCAAAAACGGAGAAGAAATTACAATAGAAAATTTTACTTTCAAAATTCAGGTAGCTTCAGATAACCGAATTGAATTAATCAATGTGCACGTTACTAACCAGCATTAACAAAAGAGCATTCTTTATACCTTCTACTCTATTTGAGTAAACCTAATTACCATAGTATTAAGATGAATACCTGTTCAATAACTTGAGTTTGATATGGAAAATACTATCTATATGCAAACCAACTTCACTATTTATAATATTTCAAAATTACAGGGCTATCACCAAACAAAAAGCTAACAAAACTCCTATTGCATTGTATTACTGCATCTTAAGATTATATTTAATTAAATAAATCATGTAATTATAAGCATCTATATTGCTAAAGGTCCTTTTTTTTAATGATTTTGATTATTCCACTAGTATCCACTCATCGTATTTTCCATTTTTTTGTATATTCGTAACCTGATTTTTTGAAGAATTTAAATTAACAAATAACAGAATGGCAACATTAGAGAGAATTAGAAAGAAAGGTGGAATCCTGGTAGCTGTATTTATTGGGTTCGCTTTGTTTGCTTTCATACTAACAGATTTTTTTACTAATAAAGGAGGAGGGAATCCCAGCAGCATAGAAGTAGGAGAAGTAGATGATACAGAAATTTCACTTACTGCCTATAGAAATGAGATAAATCAAGCTGAAGATTTTAATAAATTAAGATCCGGACAAACCACTCTTGATGAAAATACTCAATACCAGATACAAAATCAAGCCTGGGAATTATTAGTACAAAATATACTAATGGGTGAAAAGTACGAAAACACAGGTATAAATGTAACTACAGAAGAAATTTTGGATATGGTTACAGGTAAAAATGCCCACCCTGCTATTCGTCAAATGTTTACCGACCCAAATACGGGAAGTTTTGATCAAGCTGCAGTAATTAACTTTTTAAGAAAAAGAAAATCTGATGCTAATGCCAATTTCTATTGGAGTTATCTTCAAAAAATGCTTGTTACAGAAAAGTTATCTACAAAGTACAGTACTCTTTTCAAAAAAGGTTTATATGTAACCAACAGTCAGGCAAAAGCGGAAGCTGAAGCTAAGCAAAGAACTGTTGATTTTGACTTTATAGCTATTGACTATAAGACCATCAACGACACTACCATTCAAGTATCCGACAGTGAAATTGAAAGCTACTACAACAAACACAAAGACGATTATAAACAAGATGCTGAGCGTAGCATTCAATATGTAAGCTATGTTGTTAACCCTTCAGCTGAAGACAAAGAAATGGCTGAAAAATGGATTACAGAAACAAAAGCAGAGTTCTCTAAGCCAGAAACAAATGCTCCGCAATTTGTTACCATGAATTCCGACCTTCCATATGAGGATAAAAACTTGAAAAAAGAAGAAGTGCGTATTTCATTAAAAGATTTTATAGAAAATGCGAAAGAAGGTGATGTTTATGGTCCTTATTTGGAAGATGAAACTTATAAATTAAGTAGAGTCGTAAGCATTAAAGAAATGCCTGACTCGGTTCGTGCCAGACACATTTTAATTCAAGAACAAAACCCAACTGTAGGAAATGCAATTGCTGACAGCTTAATTAATTTAATTAATAAAGGCGCTGATTTTGCTGAATTGGCACGTAAACATTCTAAAGATACAGGATCTGCCGTTAACGGGGGTGACCTTAATTGGTTTAAAGAAGGTGCAATGGTGAAGCCGTTTAGTGACGCTTGTTTTAATGGAAAGAAAGGTGATGTAGTTAAAGTTCAAACTCAATATGGAATTCACATTATTAACATTCAGGATTTGGGTAAATTAACGACTAAATACAACATTGCAACTTTAGCTCGAAAAATCAAGTATAGCTCAAAAACTTATCAACAGATATATTCTGAAGCCAACAAATTTGCTGCAAATAATCCTACAGCTGACAAATTTATGGAGGCTATTAAAGAAGAAAAGCTTACACCTAGATTTGCAACATTAAAAGAAAATGACAGAAATGTTACAGGATTAGAGAATTCAAGAAGATTAGTTCAATGGGCATTTGAGGCTGATGTTAACGATATGTCTCCTACAATTTACGAATTTGGAAATCAATTTGTAATTGCTGTTGTAACAAATGTTAAAGAAGAAGGTTACCAGGATGTAGATAGCAAAGAAGTACACAATGCTATTAAAGCCATTGTTGCCAAAGACAAAAAAGCCGAAATTATCATGAAACAATTTAATGATAACAAAGCTTCTAGTCAAAGCTTAACTTCACTTGCACAAAAGATGCAAAGCAAGGTTCAATCTGCAACAAACATTAATTTTGGTTCATCCCAAGTTCCAGGAGTTGGTGCTGAACCAGCTTTAGTTGGATTAGCAAGTGTTTCTAAAGTGGGTGAAATATCTGATCCTGTAAAGGGAAACAGGTATGTTTTTGTTGTAAAATTAACTTCAGAAAAAGTTGCTGAAACTAATGATATTGAAGCTACAAAAGCACAATTAAACCAGACAAATAATTATAAGATTGATTATCAATTAAGGAATTCAATTCGTGAGAATGCTGAGATTATCGATAACAGGGCTAAGTATTTTTAAGGAATAAATTCTTGAACACAATATTAAAAGGCTGTCCATTTGGACAGCCTTTTTCATTTTATAACCTTCTATGTTGTAATCCAAAATTTCATGCCGAACTCAGCCTCCCTAGAATCAAGCTTTGTCCGTTTAAAGGAAGGCATAAAATAACAACTGGCAGATAATCTACACGATGGTATGTTTATGCCTGAGGAGGGTTATTAACTTAAGATTTTCCTTTATTTAAAACCCCTTTAAAATGACATTGGTAAATAAAAAGTGATTTTTTTAACAAAAAAAAAGGCGGTTATAAATAACCGCCCCTGTGCTAACTGAAAATCAATTAAAATTCTTATGCACTTAATATCTTCTTTACCAGATCAGCAATTTCCTTACCATCTGCTTTTCCACCCAATTCTTTAGAAGCCATGCCCATCACTTTACCCATTTCCTTCATAGATTGAGCTCCTGATTTTTCAACGATGGATTGAACAAGATTCTCCAATTCATCACCTGTAATTTGCTCAGGTAAAAACTTTGAGATCACTTCAATTTCTGCCATTTCCTTATCAACAAGATCCTGTCGTCCTTGCTCTTTAAAAATACTTGCAGCATCTTTACGTTGCTTAACCATTTTCTGTAATATTTTCAACCCTTCATCCTCTCCAACTTCATCAGCTGCACCCTTAGCCGTATTTGCTTCAATTAATTCCTTTTTAATACCTCTTAGTGCTTCTAATGCAACTTTATCTTTGGCTTTCATGGCCACTTTAATCTCCTGAGTAATCTGTTCTGTTAAACTCATTATAAATTTCATTTATTTTGTTCTGTACTATCTAAATAATTGGCACTATCCTATACTCATATTGTTTTCAATGATCGACCGTTAATTAAATTCAATCAACATTATCATGTAAATATGGATTATCGCGCACTATCTTAGTCTTTCCATCCTTGCCTTCAGAAATTGTAAATCTAGAAACTTTGTAGTCCGATTCATCCTCCTGTGGATCATTTACCTTAACCTTTTTTCGCTTATATGCTGGGATACTCTCCAAACGTTCTATAAATCGGTCATCCTCCATATCTTCAGTTGAAATACTAAACCTTTCACCAATACCTGCAGTGACTGTATTTCTTTTATATTGGCTTGCCGCAGATCCTTCAGTATCTTCCACCTTATTCTTTGTTGATGTTGATTTATAAAACAGGTTGATTCTCTCTTCTTTTGCTTTCTCAATCTCATCAAAATCAATTACCCGACTTTTGCTTTCAGAGGAATCATCAATATCCAAATCAATAGGTTCTTCATCAATAAGCTCCAATGGCTGTTCTTCTGATTCCAATTCTCCATCCAAAGAGAATCGTTGTACCTTAGGTTCATTCCGCTGTGAAAACTCAGCGATATTCTTCGTATTAAAACCCGTTGCAATAATAGTTACATTTACCTGATCATTCAGGTCGGGCTCAGTACCTGTTCCCCAAATGATAGATGCACTTGTACCTACAGTATCCTGAACAAAATCTGTCACTTCACCTACTTCATCCATTGTAATTTCATCAATTCCCGAGGTAATATTAAGTAATATATTTTGTGCTCCTCTAATATCATTACTATTAAGAAGTGGTGATTCCAGAGCTTGTTGTATCGCTAAAATTGCTCTGTTTTCACCTGATGCTGATGAACTACCCATTATTGCCACTCCACTATTCTTCATTACTGTTTCAACATCTGCAAAATCCACGTTTATATATCCATGAACAGTAATTATTTCAGCAATACCTTTTGCTGCGGTAGAAAGCACATCATCTGCTTTTGAGAAGGCATTGGACAATTTTAAATCACCATACATATCTCGCAGCTTTTCATTATTAATAACAAGCAAGGAATCTACATTTTTTTCCATTTCTGCAATCCCGTCCAGAGCCTGATTAATACGAACTTTACCCTCAAATTTAAATGGGATTGTTACGATACCTACAGTAAGGACACCCATATCACGGGCAGCTTTTGCAATTATTGGTGCTGCCCCTGTACCGGTACCACCACCCATACCAGCAGTAATAAATACCATTCTGGTATTATCCTTAAGCACATTTTCAATATCAGAAATATTCTCAATAGCCGCTTGCTTTCCTTTTTCAGGCTTATTACCCGCTCCTCGACCTTCCGTTAAGGACTCCCCCAGTTGTATTTTTATTGGAACAGGACTGTTCTCCAAAGCCTGGGCATCCGTATTGCAAACCATAAAGTTTACATCCTTAATTCCCTGGCTAAACATGTGATTTACTGCATTACTTCCGCCTCCCCCAACACCAATAACCTTTATGATGCAATTTTGGTTTTGAGGTATATCAAAATTCATCAAATCCTCGCTCATTTCACTATATTTTAATGTTTATAAAAAGAAATGCTGCTTACATCTCAACATCCTTCTCATCAAATATTCCTGCAAATGTTTTCTTTAAGTTTCCAAATAAATCACCGGTATATTCTGTCTTTTCTTTTTTCTTTTTATCTTTTCTGGGAGAAGAAACCTTTCGTGGACGATCATTTTCTTCTTCAAACTCATCAGGAAATAACTCCTGCTCTACTACTTTTTTCACCGGATTATCCAATGCACTCAATAACAAACCAATACTGGTTGAATACATCGGTTTTTGCGCATCTCCATTTTTATCTGAATCTATATATTTATTAGGCAATCCAAGTCGCACCTCTAATCCTGTTCGATATTTTATTAATTGAGGTAGGTTTTTAAGCAATGCGCCTCCTCCTGTTATTACGATTCCTGCACCTAGTTTATCATACATTTTAGCAGACTCAATCTGATACACTACGTAATCAACAATCTCCTCCATACGAGCCTGAATAATGTATGAAAGTGACCTAAACGAAATCTCTTTAGGTTCCCAACCTTCAATGCCAGGAATAGTAACCACCATATCTTCTCGCTCCAGATCTCCCAGAGCTGAACCATACTGAGTTTTTAGCGCTTCGGCTTGCTTATACAATACGGCACACCCTTCTTTGACATCTGAAGTTACTACATTACCACCCAATGGAATAACCGCAGTATGTTGAATTAAATTATCGTAAAAAATGGCAACATCAGTAGTACCTCCACCTATATCAACCAAAACTACACCAGCTTCTTTTTCCTCATCTGTTAAAACAGCACGTGCAGATGCCATTGGTTCTAATATCAAATGATTAAGTTTTAAACCTACTCTATTGATACACTTCTCAATATTGTTAACAGATGCTATTCTGCCAAGTACAATATGATAGTTTCCTTCCAGTCTTCTTCCAGACATTCCGATAGGATTTTTAACACCCGCTTCATTGTCTACCACATAATCCTGGGGAAAGACGTGTAAAATATTTTCTCCAGCTTCTAAAGGAATTTTGTAATTATCCTTAAAAAGATGATCTACATCAAATTGCGTAATTTCATGGTTTGTTTCAATATAACGATAGCCTCTGTTTTGAAGACTTTTGATATGCTGTCCGGCAATACCCACATATACATCAAGCAGTTTAACCCCGTATTTTGATTCGAGATTAAACACCACGTCCTTAATAGCATTTACGGTCTCTTCTATATTTAATACGACACCACGCTTCACCCCGGTCGACGGAACTTTCTCAATCCCAACCACCTGCAATTTTCCATTGTCATCCTTTTGTCCAACAACAGCAACAATTTTGGTGGTTCCTATGTCGATAGCAGCAATTAGATTGGAATGATTGTTCATCACTTTATTTTTTTGTACAAATTATTTGACCTTCATATTTTAAATTAATCTCTTTGTAATTATTCCATTCACGAGGATGTAAGCCATTGGTATACAAGGCATGCAAATTCCTCATTTTTTCAGAATAATTCTGTAGTGAACCCAACATTATTATTTGGTCACCAACACGGGGAGCCAAAGAAAACTCTCCGTTATTCTCCACATAAATTTGCTCAATCTGTGAATTCCAGAAAGGATCATCAGTTATAAACCTTGCAAATTCAATAATTTGATTAAGACTATCCAGTTTGTTTACATGTCCACTAAGAATTAACACATGAGCTGCAAATTGTTCAAACAAAGGCATTTTATTTCCAGCTTCATCAATATAAAAAGATTGATATCCTGAAAATACTCTTAACAACGGTTTTCGTTGCTCAATATGAATATTTAAATATCCACCAATGGTAGAATACGCCTCACATTTATTAATCGCTTCATGCTTATTAAAAAAAACTTCAATCTCTTCACAATTTATATCACTAATCGGACTGCCTAATAATTTAGGGTATTTGTTTAATAAAAAGGTTTTTACCTGATCAGATGTAACAAATTGTGCATTCACACTATCCTTAATTACTATTTCTAAATCAGAACACACAACCTCACTTCTCCCCTTAGCAACAAAAGCTAAAACGACAGGAAAGTATGCTAATACCAAAACCCACTGTATGATTGACTTTACCTTTTTCATTTTCCTTTTTGAAAAGGTTACAATAAACCTTTTAAATATAATTCTAATAAAAAACTATCTAAAACCATTAATCCCTTATTTATAAACATTTACCAAATATTTATTAACGATTTAGCAAAATAACCTTCCAACATTTGTAAATCTTGTCTATAAATTAAGTTTTTCTTGAAATTTCAAGACCACTTTATCAATTTCCTTATCAATATCGCCAGCCCCCATCATCAACAAAACTACAGGATTTAGCTGCTCTATATTCTGGAACAATTCTGACTTGGTCGATAACATCTTCTGTTCAATATCAACCATATTAAGAATCAAATTGGAATCTACACCTTCGATTGGCAATTCTCTGGCCGGATAAATATCCAACATTATTAACTCATCCAGCTCACTCAAAGCTGCTGCAAATCCTTCATGAAAGTCAATTGTTCGCGAATACAAGTGCGGTTGAAATACTCCTGTAATTTTCTTATCAGGATACAATGCCTTTACTGAGTTTATTGTTGCCTTAATTTCTTCAGGATGATGTGCATAATCATCAATTATTACAAAACCATCTGTTTTGATACGATAATCAAACCGTCTTCTAATGCCTGTAAATTGCGGTAATGATTTCTTTATTTCATCATATTCAACACCAACCAAAATAGCTGCAGCACAAGCACCCACTGAATTCTCCACATTAACCAAAGCCGGAATACCCAATTTTACATCTTTACATAAACCCTGTGGAGTATGTAAATCGTACATATAAAGTCCGTTATTCAGTCTTAAATTTTCAGCATAAAAATCAGCCGAACTATCATCAACTGAATAAGTATAATGTTTTACATTCTGATGAGCTTCAAATGGCAATTCAATTTCCTTTTTTGTAAGAAGTATACCTCCTGGCTTCACCAAAGCAGCAAACTGTTTAAAAGAATCTTTAACAGCACTATCATCTCCATAAATGTCGAGATGATCTGCATCAGCCGATGAAATCAAGGCCAAATAAGGAGTTAATTGCAGAAAGGAACGATCAAACTCATCAGCCTCCAAAACCACGTAATCAGAATCTGTGGATAACAGTAAATTCGTTTTGTAATTTTGAGAAACTCCACCCAAAAAAGCGCTACAATCCACTTTTGACTGCTTCAACAGATGAGAAACCATGGTTGAAATTGTAGTTTTACCATGAGTCCCCGCCACGCAAATTCCTTTACGTTCTCTTGTCAGCAACCCTAAAACCTCTGAACGCTTTTTAATCGCAAATCCGTTATTAATAAAATAATTAAGCTCTGAGTGATCTTTAGGTATTGCAGGAGTATATATAACTAATGTTTCCTTTGAAACACAATAAGCATTACCCACTGCATTTATATTGTCTTCAAAATGAATATCAATCCCCTCTTCCTCTAATTCCTTTGTTAGAATTGTAGGTGTACGATCGTATCCAGCCACATTAAACCCGTTTACTATAAAATAACGAGCCAGAGCACTCATACCAATACCCCCTATTCCAATAAAATAAACACTTTTAATCTTTGTGAAATCCATTTATACAATTTTCAATAATTCATCAACAATATGATTGGAAGCATCGGGCTTAGCAAATTTCCGGACATTACTCTTTAACTCGTTCACTAATGAAACATCCTCAATAACCCTCAATATTTCATCCACTAACTTAGCTTCTACTTCACTATCCTTCACCATTAAGGCTGCATTCTCTTTAACTAAAGCCATGGCATTTTTGGTTTGATGATCCTCTGACACATTAGGAGATGGTATAAATATCGCTGCTTTATTCAATAAAGCAATTTCTGATATTGAAGAAGCTCCGGCTCTTGACACAACAATATCCGCCAATGAAAATGCAGCATCCATTTTATCCACAAAAGCCATTATTTTCATGTGATCATTTTCAACCACATCACTTTTAATATTATCGTAATAATACTTTCCTGTTTGCCATATCAGCTGAACTCCATTATCCAGAAGCCTCTGATATCCCATTAACAATCCTTTATTAATAGTTCCGGCACCTAAACTACCTCCAGTCACAAATACTACTTTTTTATCGGGATTCAGACCGAAATACCTGGCTGCATCTTCCCGTTTCATAGTTGACAATAGATTTTGCCTAACTGGATTACCTGTTAAAATAATTTTTTCAGAAGGAAAAAAGCGTTGCATTTCAGGATAAGCAACACATATTTTTGTTACTTTTTTCGACAAAATCCGATTTGTTACACCTGGGAAAGAATTCTGCTCCTGAATTAAAGATGGAATATTTTTTCTACTTGCGACCCTAAGCAAAGGACCACTTGCATACCCACCAACACCCACCACCACATCAGGTTTAAAATCCATTACAATTTGTCGTGCCTTTAGCATGCTCGCTGCTAATTTAAAAAAGAAAGTTACATTTTTAAAAGTCAATCTTCGCTGAAAACCAGCTACCGGCAAACCAATAATTTTATACCCTGCAGCTGGAACCTTTTCCATTTCCATTTTCCCTTCCGCACCCACAAATAAAATATCAATTTTATCATCTCGTTGCTTCAAGGCATTTGCAATTGAAATTGCCGGAAATATATGACCTCCTGTTCCACCTCCACTAATGATTACTTTCATCTGTTTAAAAATTAATATCAAGATTTAAGTATCAAGTATCAAGACTGATTCACAGAACATTTAAAAGTAACTGCGTTTTTGAACCTAACCCTGCAATTTCTATACTTTTATCATGATAAATTCATACACTTATTTAATAGTATCAAGATCCAAGCATCAACACGTATTACTGATTGGCATGATTCGCCTAAGTCACAGCATTTTTAATCAACGCTCACTATGATACTGATCCTTTTTGTGATTCTTCTTTCAACCGCTGTGCTTCTTCCATATTACTTCTACTAACACTTAAGATGGCACCTAATGCAACACAACTAAATAACACTGATGTTCCACCCATACTTACCAAAGGTAAAGGTTGACCAGTAACAGGAAAAATTCCTACTGCCACACCCATATTAAAAAAACCCTGAAAGACTAATAGGTATGCCAAACCTATCGCCAGAAATGCAGGAAATGTTCTGGTACTTCCACGCACTATTACTCCGGCTCTAAATAAGAAGACTACGTAACACATAATCATCAGTATGGCACCAATAGCGCCCCATTCCTCAACAATAATGGCAAAAATAAAATCACTATAAGGATGAGGTAAAAAATTACGTTGCTTACTATTTCCAGGTCCCTTTCCAAATAAACCACCAGTGGCAACAGCCATTTGTGCTTGACGGGACTGATAGCTTCCATCTGAATCAGAATCATCATCATTTATAAACCGTTCAATCCTTGCTTTCCATGTTTCAGCACGATGCAAAAAAGGCATATATGGCGAAGCAAAAAACATTACCGAGACTAATAAAACAACAATACTAACTGTACCAAACAAATATCTAAAAGGAACTCTTCCTATAAACATTAATAAAAATGAGATAAAACCAATTAAAAAGGCTGTGGAAAAATCCTCCGTAAAGATTAAAGCACAAACCAACCCTACATAAACCATTATGGGACGAAAAGCTTCACGTGCACCATAGTCAGCATCCTGATTACGAGCCAAAGTACGGGCAATATACATAATCAGAGCCAACTTAGCCAATTCGGAAGGTTGAAAAGACAAGCCAATTCCTGGAACCGTTAACCAACGTGAGGCTTGATTCAGACTCATTCCCGTTATCAAGGTGATAAATAATAATACTATTGATACCCACAAAAGTAAGGTGGCATATTTTGCAAATACACGATAGTCCATTTGATGAATACCCCATATCAAACCTATACCTACCATTAAAAACACAAAGTGCTTAAACATATAATAGTAGGTATTTCCTCCCTGATACTTATAGGCAAGCGAACCGGTTGAACTATAGACTGCCAATAATGAGATAGCAGCCAATACGGCGATCACCCCCCACAAAATCGGATCTCCTTTAAAATACTTTTGAAGTGTAGCTTTTAACCCCATCCTATCTTATTAAAGATTTCTAACACACTCTTTAAACATACGCCCTCTATGTTCATAATTTTCGAACAAATCAAAACTGGCGCAAGCTGGAGACAACAACACACAATCACCTTTATCCCCTAAAAAGTAGGCAGACTTAACTGCTTCTTGCATAGATGTTGATTCCACAATTGTTGGAATTATCCCTTTGAAATTTTGAAGTAACTTTTGATTATCGGTCCCTAAACAAATCAAGGCTTTTACCTTTTGAGCAGCTAATTCCTTTAACTCCGAATAGTCATTTCCCTTATCAATACCTCCAGCGATCCAGATCACATCAGATTTCATACTTTCAAGGGCATACCATGTTGAATTTACATTAGTAGCTTTTGAGTCATTAATAAACTCCATTCCCCTAACTGACAACACACGCTCTAAACGATGTTCAACGCCTTTAAAACTCAGTAAACATTCACGAATGGAAGGCTTTCTTAGTTGAAATATTCGAGCGACTATTCCTGCTGCCATAGTATTATACCGATTGTGTTGTCCCTGAATTGTTAATTGCTCTGTGAATACACTCATAATATCCTCCTTTACTTTAAAATGGATTTGGTGTTCCTGATAAAAGGCCCCTTCACTAACTTCTTTAAAATTTGAAAAAGGTAATTGATGAGCCTTAATTTCTCTTTGAGTCAATTCCTTTAATATATTTTGATCATCTATACAATAAATGAAATAATCTTCTTCTGTTTGGTTTTGTATTACTCTGAATTTTGAATGGATATAATTCTGCATTTTATAATCATACCTATCCATATGATCAGGAGTAATATTCATTAAAACCGCAATGTCAGCCTTAAACTCATACATTCCATCTAACTGAAAACTACTCAGCTCCAAAACATACCATTGCTTTTCATCACCATGTGCAACTTGCCTTGCTAAACTTTTTCCGATATTCCCGGCTAAACCCACATTGATTCCACATTCTTTTAATATATGATAGGTTAGTAATGTGGTAGTAGTTTTTCCGTTACTTCCTGTTATACATACAAACTTTGAACTGGAATACCGGCCAGCAAATTCTATTTCCGATATAACTTCTATTCCCTCACTTCTTAATTCAACAATCATCGGAACTGAATCTGGAATCCCCGGACTTTTAACAACTGTATCAGCTTCAAAAATCCTATTCCTTGAGTGCTGCTTTTGTTCATATTCTATTTCGGCCTCATCCAACTCATTTTTAAAGTTTGACTTTATTTCAGACAAATCAGACACAAACACATTGCAACCTTCTTTTTTGGCCAGCAATGCAGCACCAACACCACTTTCTCCTGCACCTAATATGACTATCTTCTTATTCATTATTCAATTTATAATCCTTATTATCTAACTTTAAGAGTTACAATTGTCAATACCGCCAGAATAATTCCCATAATCCAAAATCGGGTTACTATTTTAGATTCGGTATATCCTAATTTTTGGTAATGATGATGTAAGGGAGCCATTTTAAAAACCCTACGCCCTTCTCCATATTTTCTTTTTGTGTATTTAAACCAGGAAACCTGGATCATTACTGAAATATTTTCAACAAGGAAGATTCCACATAAAATAGGAATCAGTAATTCTGTTTTTATAATAATCGCAAAAACGGCAATGATACCTCCCAATGTTAAACTACCTGTGTCGCCCATAAATACCTGAGCAGGGAATGAATTATACCACAAAAATCCGATGGTAGCTCCGATAAATGCAGACATAAAAATCACCAACTCCTCGGACTGAGGTATATACATAATATTCAAGTAGTCAGCATACACTGTATTACTGGAAACATAGGCCAAAATCCCCAAGGTAGTACCTATAATTGCAGAGGTCCCGGTGGCCAACCCATCCAATCCATCTGTCATATTAGCCCCATTTGATACTGCTGTGATTATAAATATTACCGCCAAAACAAACACTACCCATGACCACTTTGATGCACTATCACCCATAAAGCCTACAAACCAGGCATAATCAAAGCGATTATTTTTAACAAACGGGATGGTAGTTTTGGTTGTTTTGATATCATGAGTCGCCGGCTTTTCGATTTGTTCGCCATTTTCACTTTGCACCATAACAACTTCACCCGGAATTTTTTCCCGCACCACAACTCCATCATTAAAATATAAGGTTAAGCCAACGATAAGACCTAAACCAATTTGTCCGGCAATTTTAAATTTACCTGCCAAACCTTCTTTATTCTTTCTGAATACTTTTATATAGTCATCTAAAAAACCAATAACACCCAACCAAACGGTTGACACCAACATCAATATGATGTATACATTATCCAGCTTCCCAAATAAAATAGTAGGAATAAGAATTGATGCAATAATGATTAAACCACCCATTGTTGGAGTACCTTTTTTCTCATACTGACCTTCAAGATTTAAATCCCGAACCACTTCACCGATCTGCTTTTTCTGAAGTACCTTAATAACCTGTTTTCCGAATATGGTTCCAATTAACAGAGAAAATATAACAGCCATCCCTGAACGAAACGAAATATATTGAAACATTCCTGCTCCGGGAAAATCAAGCTGTTCCAGGTATTCAAAAAGATAGTATAACATTACAATTAGCTTTTAATAATTATCATTCATCACAATAATCCAGAACCTTATGTTCTTATATTATAACATTTTAAAAAACTCAAAAATTACTTCCCGATCATCAAAATGATGCTTCACACCATTAACCTCCTGATAATCTTCGTGACCTTTACCTGCCACTAATATAATATCCCCTTTTTTCGCAATCATGATGGCAGTTTTAATAGCCTCTTTTCTATCAACAATTGAAACCACTTTAATTCTGCTTTTAAACTCCACACCCTCCATCATATCATCAATGATAACCTGAGGACTTTCTGAGCGAGGATTATCGGAAGTCAGTATAACTCTGTTACTGCCAGTTACCGCCACTTTTGCCATTTCCGGACGTTTTGTTTTATCCCGATCTCCGCCAGCCCCCACAACAGTAATTAGCTCTTGTCCTGGTTGGCGAATTTGATTAATCGTTTCAATCACATTTTTTAGCGCATCAGGGGTATGTGCGTAATCGACAACAGCCGTCACCCCAGTGTTGGACCTGATAGTCTGAAATCTTCCATCTACAGAATGCAAGCTACTCAACGCAATTAAAACCTCATCTGAAGGTTTACCTAAAGAAACAGCAGCGCCATAAACTGCCACCAGATTTTGCGCATTAAACTTGCCAATAAAAGGAGTCCATATTTCACTATTATTTATCAATAATTGCATTCCTTCAAACATACTCTCCACAATCTTTGCTTTAAAATCAGCCATTCCTCTAATGGAGTATGTTTTGATTTGAGCCTTGCAATTCTGCACCATCACCATACCATTCTTATCGTCAGTATTTATCAGTGCAAAGGCATCCTTATCCAAACCATCAAAAAACTTCTTTTTAGCTTTCAAATAAGCATCAAAGGTTTTATGATAATCCAAGTGATCGTGTGTAAGGTTAGTATAAACACCACCTTTAAATTTTAGTCCAGCAATTCGTTTTTGATCAATCGCATGAGAACTCACTTCCATAAAACAATACTTACAACCGGCATCAACCATTTGACGCATTATTTTATTTAATGCCACCGGATCAGGAGTTGTGTGCGTGGATGGTAATTTTGAATCGCCAATATAATTCGCAACAGTACTAAACAATCCCGATTCGGCATCCAGACTGCGAAAAAGTTCATACAACAAAGTCGCAATAGTAGTTTTGCCATTCGTTCCGGTTACACCTACCAATTCCAGCTCTGAAGATGGATTTCCATAAAAACCAGAAGCAATCTCACCCAGTGCCAAGGCTGAATCTTCAACAACAATAAAAGGTATATTCCTGTACTTTTCTTCGGGCAATATTTCACAGACAACAGCACAACACCCTTCGGCAATGGCCTTTGCTATATAATCATGACCATTTACATGAACACCATTAACGGCCACGAACAAGATATTATCTCCGGCGTTTCTGGAATCAAAAGTCACATCATCAAAAGTCACATTTTCATTCCCAACGAACTCCTTCACTTTAGTCCAACCTTGTATTTCCTTTACCTGTATACTCATTATCCTAACTTTAAAAAGATTCGTGAACCAGAAGAAAGACGACTTCCTGCTGAAATGGATTGCTCAACAACCTTTCCTCTTCCCGAAACAATCACTTTAAGTCCTAAATTTTCAAGAAGATTTACTGCATCCTTAGCTCCCATTCCAAACACATTCGGAACCAATCCTTTTGTAAATGTTTTCCGGTCGAAATCTACCTTATGCTCAAGTGCAGTTGTTGAAATCCAATCAGAATTAACATCCTCTCCTTCAATAACCACACCTAAATTTTTAAATACAGTTAACAAATCTTCTTTTTTACCACCCTTTGAATAAGGTAACACTCCTGATTCAGGGACTTTCTCAACTCGCTCGTCCATCATATCCAGACTGGTAGCATAAACCCGGTCAGAAATTTCTTTAAAAACGGATCCTGCAACTAAATTTCCATAATACACGTTATTTGATGGACCATTCACCACTACTATACAGGAATATTTTGGGCGATCTGCAGGAAAATAGCCTACAAACGAGGCCTGATATTCAACGCCACTTCCTCCTTTATACCCGCCACTTCCTTTGGCAATCTGAGCCGTTCCGGTTTTACCTGCTATTTTATAATTACTATTCTTAATATTTTGTGCAGTTCCATTTTCAACAACCCCCACCAATAATTCATGCACCTTTTCAATGGTAGATAAAGAGCATATGGATGGATTTAACACAACTGGATCAATTGACTTAACAAGCTCACCATGACGATAAATGCCTTTCACAAGATGTGGTCGTATCATTTTACCATTATTTGCAACAGCATTATAAAAAGTAAGAATTTGCAAAGGAGTTAACTTCGACTCGTAACCTATTGAAATCCATGGCAAGGAAACCCCTGACCATGTTTCTGAACCAGGATATTTAATAAAAGGCTCACCTTCACCATCCATCTCCAGATCAAGTTTTTCATTTAATCCGATTGAATATAGTCTGTCAATAAATTTCTTTGGGTTAGATTTATAATGTTGAACCACCATTTTAGAGATGCCCACATTTGAAGATTTTTCAAAAGCCTGACGATTCGTAATGGTTCCAAAACCACCGTGATGACTATCTCTCATCACTCTATCATAAAACTTACAGGTTCCATTTCCGGTTTCAACAGAATCTTCTAAACTAATTACTCCATCTTCCAAAGCCACCATTACACTGGCCAGCTTAAATGTTGATCCGGGCTCTGTTGCCTCAACAATTGCATAGTTATAATCCTCCACATATACTCCGGGACGTTTCCTATGTAAATTCACAATAGCTTTTATCTCCCCGGTTTGCACCTCCATTAACAAGGCAACTCCATGATCTGCATTATGCTTTATCAACTGACGCAGCAATGAATTCTCTGCAACATCCTGTATTTCAATATCTATAGATGTAAGAATGTCATTTCCATTTTTAGGAGGTAAAACTTCCTCAGGAACCCAATGACCAGAAATCCGGGTATAGGTATTCACTCCACTTACACCACTTAAAACATCATCATAAGCATGCTCCAGTCCATTCATTCCCCCCTTATCTTTCTCTCCGTACAAACTACCAATTGTTTGCGAAGCCAATACGCCAAAAGGTTGCTTTCTTCTTTCTTGTTCTTCAGGAATAAAACCTCCGGTATTCTTTCCTAGTCGAAAGATTGGGTACTTCTTAATTTCTTTTAACTCAGTATAAGAGATTCGTCGATGATTTATCCTAAAATATCTTTTCCCTTGCTGACGTGCTTTTACTAAATTCCGTTTATATGTTGACGCAGAATGGTCTTTAAAAAAACCGGAAAGTTTGATACTTAAACTATCCACATTTTCGTTGAATATTTCATCTGTCAGACCATGAGCCTTCATATCCATAAACAATCGATAACTTGGAACCGAACAAGCTAATTTACGACCATCAGAAGCTAAAATATTACCCCGATTTGCTTCAATTGTCCTCTCCTTGCTGGTCATTACCTCCTCCATACTTCGCCATCGCTCTCCCTCAACCACCTGCAAATAAACCACCTTACCAAAAACAACAATAGCCAGCACTACCAATGCCAGATAAATTACACCAACGCGCCATGTTATGTCTCTTTTGATTGTCATTTATATTTCGTTCACTTATTCTTTATTTCTCAACCAGAACTTTTGTTCATTATGCTTTTTAATAACCATGTCATGCAGTCCAAAAGCAAATCATCATTTCCTTACCACAACTCGGCGTGGAGGTTCGGTAAGTTCTTCCAATTCCACTCCTGCTTCATTGACTTTTTGCAATATTACAGACTGCTTACTTATATACATTAGATCTGAAGATGTTGTAATTGCTTCAATTCTTAATTCCTGAATATCTTTATTTAATGTTGCAGCTTCTTTTAGTAGTTTTTCAACTTTAAAATGATTAGATATATAAACAAAAGCCAACACTATTAAAAACAGAAAAAAGGGCAATTGTTTAACCACCACCTCACGGGTGAAAATTCTTCCAGATACAAAATCCCGCACCGATATCTTTCGGCTGGAATAATCTCCTGAACCTATAAACTCCTTATCTTTTCTCTTTTTAGCCATACTTATTCCTTTTCAGCAATTCGCAATTTGGCACTTCTAGCCCGAGTATTCTCCTCCAGTTCTTTTGCTGTTGGCAAAATGGGTTTACGACTTATAGCTTTAAAAGGCACCTGAGCTTTTCCATAAAAATCCTTATCCGGTTGCACCTTATCACAGTCGCCTGTTTTCATAAAGTTTTTCACCAATCTATCTTCCAAGGAATGATAAGAAATCACCACCAACCTTCCTTCCGGAGCCAGCACTTCTTTGGTTTGCATCAACATTTCCTTTAATGCTTCCATTTCGCGGTTCACTTCAATGCGTAAAGCCTGAAAAACCTTGGCTAAAAATTTATTTTTCTCTCGAGAAGGAACACAAGGCTCTGCAACTTCAAGTAAATCAGAAATCATTTTAAACGCAGATGATTGACGGCGAAACAAGATTCCTTTAACCAATTTGCCTGCATGCTTTATCTCACCATAGGTTTTAAATATCCGATACAAATCATTCTCACTATAATCATTTAACACGACATCGGCTCTTAAACCAGCCTGCTTATTCATTCTCATATCCAACTCACCTTCAAATCGAAACGAAAATCCTCGTTCAGGAGTGTCAAAATGATGAGATGAAACTCCCAGATCAGCCAAAATGCCATCAACCCTATCAATATCTAAGTACTTAAGAAAATGCTTCAAATAGCGGAAGTTATGGCGAACAAAGATTAACCTTTCATCATCAGGTCGATTGGCATAAGCATCTTCATCCTGATCAAAAACAATCATTTTCCCACCTTGTAGATGGTTTAGAATTTCTTTGGTATGTCCTCCTCCTCCAAAAGTCAAATCAACATACACACCCCCTTCTTTAAGGTTTAGTCCCTCAATGCACTCTTTTAATAAAACCGGTATATGATACACATCATCCATTATTCACCCTCCTTTACTTTGTTATCAACGCCTCCTAATATGCTCTCTGCCATCAATGCCAATTCTCCTTCACTCAGCTCATCACTCTCATACACTGACTTACTCCACAATTCAATTTTATTATCGACACCAACCAACACCATTTCCTTTGGCACCCCAATTTTCTCCATTAGCCTTTTAGGTATCAAAACTCGCCCATTAGCATCAAAACTCAACTCTGCCGCTCCCCTGAAATATTGTCTGTAAAATTTATTTTCTGCACGATTGTACATATTCACCCTCGACCTGATCTCATTCATTTCTTCTTCCCATTCTGGGTATGGAGATAAAATCAAACACTCATCAAACAAATCTTTTCGCACCACAAAACGAGACTCTTCCATGGCATTCATCGCCTTTTTGAAAAGAGAAGGCAACACAATCCGTCCTTTTGCATCTAATTTACAAACAAAATCTCCTATAAATGTGGCCATTACGATTGCGATTTATTCTGCTGCAAAAATATAACTTTTTTAAACCACAATCAACCACATCACACCACTTTATTACACATTGTTGATAAGTTTTTGCTAAAAATGCCTCTTTTTAGTGAAATTCACCTCTTAAAAAATTGACAAATCTCACATTTTTTTGAATTTAGGTATGCGATTTACTATTTTTTTTCTAAAATTGACGCCTCATAACAAATGCAAATGGAGCAGATCAGCAATAAACCAATTACAAAACTTGATGTTGATCGGATTTTTAAAGAAAAAAATCCGGATTTACACAAGTGGTTACCCCGATTCATATTTTCATATCTTAAAAAAGTTATTCATCAGGAAAGCCTTAATGGCATACTGGTGAATCATCCTGACAGCTATAATGTGGACTTCGGTAAAAAATGCATGAAGCTATTCGGAGCAACCAGCAAATCCATTGGCCTTGATTCCATTCCTAAAGATGGCCGCTATCTTTTTGTTGCCAACCATCCATTAGGAGGACTTGATGGTATTGTTTTTATGACTGAAGTTGGGAGTGCTTTCAAGAATATTAAATTTCCGGTAAATGACATCCTACTACAAATAGGGCGATTTAACGATATCTTTGTTCCTATCAATAAACATGGAGGACAAGCTAAAAAGGCTGCCATTAAAATTGAAAAATCATTTGCTTCAGAAGCTCAAATGCTCTATTTCCCGGCTGGATTAGTATCTCGCAAGCAAGGGAATAAAATTGAGGATTTGGATTGGAAACCCGCCTTTGTTAAAAAGGCCATCCAACACAAACGCGATATTATTCCCGTTCATATTAGTGGAAGAAATTCACCTTTTTTCTATGGACTTGCACGCTTCAGAAAATTTTTGGGCCTGAAATCAAACATTGAAATGCTTTACCTCGTAGACGAAATGTTTAAGTTTAAAAATAAGGAGATTACACTCACATTTGGGCAACCCATACCCTACCAAAATCTAAAAGATAATCACTCTCCCAAAGAGTGGGCAGAAAAAATAAAGAAAACAGTCTACAGCTTACCAAAATTAATTTAATTTTGTAGCTGCAAATTAGCTTATTAATTTACATGGATTCAATACAACCAATCATCGCTCCAGTCGAAAAAGATAAACTGGAAGCTGAATTAACGAAAGAAAGATTTATTCGAAACACCAACAAAGGAGGCAATAAAATTTATGATTTTATTGGCAACGAAGCTCCTAACCTAATGAGGGAGGTTGGCCGATTACGCGAAGAGTCTTTTAGACAAGCTGGAGGAGGAACTGGAAAAGATGCAGACATTGACGATTACGATGTAGCAGAAGTTCCTTACAGACAATTAATCGTTTGGGATTCAGAAGAAAAAGAAATATTAGGTGGTTATCGTTATATTATGGGAAATACGATCCCACGCGATAAAGATGGAAATGTTAGGTTAGCCACTTCACGATTATTTCATTTCTCCAATAAGTTTCTTGACGAATATCTTCCACACACCATTGAACTAGGTAGATCATTTGTTCAACCACAATATCAATCAAGTAAACAAGGCGCAAAAAGCCTTTTTGCATTAGATAATTTATGGGATGGACTGGGTTCACTAATTGTAAACCATCCGGAAATGAAGTACTTTTTTGGTAAAGTGACCATGTATAATCACTTTAATCAGGAAGCCAGAGATTTGATATTATCCTTTATGAACAAGTATTTCAGTGATCCGGATAATTTGGTTTATCCTTTAGATGAGTTCAAAGTAAAAATAGGATTAACACCCGAGGAAATAGACAGCATATTTAAAGGGCCTACTTATGTTGAGGACTACAAACGACTAAACAGAGGTGTACGTGAGTTAGGAGAATCAATACCTCCATTGGTAAATGCTTACATGAACCTTTCTCCGTCAATGCGCTCTTTCGGTACTGCTGTAAATGATCGATTTGGTGATGTGGAAGAAACCGGGATTATCATTACAATAAACGAATTTAATCAGGCAAAAACTGAAAGACACGTTGAAACATACAACCCAAACGATTCGCACGATTGATTAACTTAGATTAGAATATTAGACAATTAAAAAGAAGAGCACTACCCACAACATTCAGGTAGTGCTTTTTTATTTTATCAAAAAATTACAATTATCAGCTTTTATCCTATAAAAAAATCACATTAAAATTTCAATGCGCCACAAAAAAAACTTTCTATAAAAACATTTTCCTATTTTTGCCAGAAATAAAAATACAATGGATACTACAGAAATATTAATAAAGATTCGTAAAATCGTTCGATCTATCGATATAGAATCAAAAAAAATTCAAAAAGAATATGGAGTAAGCATACCTCAGGTACTTTGCCTAAGCTTTCTGCATCAATCAACAAACTACCAATCAACTCAGGGTGAAATACGTAAATTCCTGAATCTAAACTCAAGTACAGTTAGTGGAATCATTAATCGTCTTGAGAAAAAGGGGTTGTTAGCCAGATTACCAAAATCAGGAGATAAACGAGTAGTCAATATAGCGCTAACATCTTCTGGTGACAAACTATTAAATTCAATACCTTCACTTCTACACGAACAATTATCAAAAAAATTGCAAAAACTAGAACCTAACAAATTAAAGTCTGTGGAAGAAAGTTTAAACACGTTAGTTACCTTACTTGACATTGAACAAATTGACGCCTCACCCCTTATCACCTCAGAGACTGATTTAGAAGGCGTTGACGAACATGAAGATGTAGACAATAAGGAATAAACAACCATTTCAATTACTTAAATATATTATTTTACACCAAAAAATTTAGCCAAGCCACTTTCATTTTGTAATTTTGTTCGCACACAAACAATATTACAGACATATGATTTACACTAACGTACAAAAGGAGATTGCAAATAAGATTGTTAATAAGCCACAATTATCGAATTGGAGAGACTGGAAATGGCAGATCAAACATTCTATCAGATCACTGGAAAGATTTGAATTTCTGACAGGAATCAAATTTGAGGGAAAAGAGCGTGATGATCTGGAAAAGACATTTGATAAATTCCCTTTGTCAATTACTCCTTATTACCTTTCGCTTATTGACACAAAAAACTACTCGAATGACCCTGTTTTCAAACAGGCCTTCGGAGGAATAGAAGAACTTACCACATTAAAATCTGAATTATCCGATCCGCTATCAGAAGAACACGACAGTCCTGTTGAAGGAATTACTCACCGATATCCCGATCGTGTTTTATTTCACGTGAGTAATATTTGCTCAATGTATTGCCGACACTGTACCCGAAAAAGAAAAGTAGGTGATGTGGACTTTGTTCCTTCAAAAGACCAACTTCTTAAGGGTATACAATATATAAAAGACACACCTCAGGTTAGAGACGTATTACTTTCGGGTGGAGATCCATTTATGCTACCTGATGATAAAATTGATTGGTTATTATCAGAGATCAGTCAGATACCTCATGTTGAAATAATTCGTATAGGAACAAGAATGCCAGTTGTACTTCCATACAGAATTACAGATAATTTGGTTTCGATTCTTAAAAAGTACCAACCACTATGGATCAATACACATTTTAACCATCCACACGAAATAACTGCCTCGGCAAAAGAAGCTTTGGCCAAATTAGCTGATGGTGGATTTCCATTAGGGAATCAGTCGGTACTATTAGCTGATGTAAATGATTGTCCGAGAATCATGAAATCATTGCTACACAAACTTGTTCAGAACAGGGTAAGACCTTATTATTTATATCAATGTGATTTATCAGAAGGATTATCTCATTTCAGAACCCCTATTGGAAAAGGCATTGAAATTATGGAAAGTCTGATAGGACATACAAGTGGATTTGCTCGCCCAACCTATGTAATTGATGCACCTGGAGGAGGTGGGAAAATACCGGTAATGCCTAATTACATTATTTCGTGGAGTACCAACAAAGTAGTATTGAGAAATTATGAAGGTGTAATTACCACTTATAAGGAACCGGATAGTTATGAAGCTAAAATGTGTGACCGCGATTGTGATAATTGTAATCTGGAATTAAACATTACAGAAAAAGATGAATCGGAAGCTATTGGAATTGAAAAGTTACTTGGAGATACCTGCGATACGATTTCTCTCATCCCGGAAGACAATGAAAGAATTCACAGGAGGGACGAAAATGAATAATGATATTATTGAAAATATTGGAAACGGTTCGGTAATTCAACATGGCAAACATAACGACAGAATCTATTTAATGAAGCTTGACAAAAGGGATATGCCTCAAATATTCACATCCTTTCAAGATCTTGCATTAAAGAATAAATATTCAAAGATTTTTTGTAAAGTCCCTAAATCGATGGCGCCTCATTTTACAGCCAATGGTTTTATGATTGAGGCATTTATTCCTGAATTCTATAATCAAAAGGAGGATGTATTTTTTATGTCCAAATTTTTGAATTCTGATCGTATCCTGAATATTGAAAAGGAAGAGCTTGGTATATTAAGTGATTTGCTGCAGAACAAACCTGCAGCAAAAGCTCAAAAGCCACCCGGGTTTAGTTTTAGGAAGTTAACTGAAGATGATATTGATGCGATAACTGATATTTACAAAGAAATATTTAAAAGCTACCCATTCCCTATTCACAGTGCTTCTTACATTAAGGAAACCATGAACAACAACGTTCAGTATTACGGAGCCGAATACGACGGAGAATTGGCAGCATTATCATCTTCAGAGATTGATTTTGAAGGTAAAAATGCTGAAATGACAGATTTTGCTACAAGTAAAAAATTCAAGGGTAAAAAACTTGCATCTATCCTGCTTTCTGTCATGGAAAATGAAATGAAACAGCAAGGAATAAATACGTTATACACGATTGCCCGTTTGAGATCGGTGCCAATGAACAAAACTTTTTTAAGATTAAATTACCAATATTCCGGTACCTTAATAAAGAACACAAACATTTCTGGCAATATTGAAAGCATGAATGTATACTACAAACACTTATAAAATGGGAAAAGACTTTTGTAAATACTCTAAAAAATGCCCTATCTATCAGGGAGAAACATTATCTAATGAACATGAATTAACAGTTTACAAAAATGTTTTTTGCCAAAGAGGCGTAAGGGGTTGGAAAAACTGTAAACAATTCCTGATATATGAAAATTCAAAAAGATCATCAGAACAAGAATGATAACCTGAATCAATATTATACAAGTCCAAACGTGTAATGAAATGAATTCATGGTCATTACCGATACACCATTGTATACAGCAGGGTAATCATATCATTTGTTTAAAAAGCGTTAGATTTTATTATGAATTCTAACGCTTTTTAAAAATTGCACTATACTAATTTTTAAATGAACATTGCTTATGGAAGAAGAAAGAAAACTAAACATTCAAACACTAAAAAATCCTGCTGAAAAAGAAATTATCATGCTGCTTCAAAATCATGAGGAATACTTGTATGGCAATATTATTAAGGAACTTAACCTATCCCACACAAAAGGTCAGGAGCATATTTATTCACTTGTATCCAAAGGATTAATCAAATACATTGGTCGTACATCAAAATTAGAACTTGCGGTTGATTTGAAAGCTTCTTAAATTGAACTGAATAACCATTTGAAAGCAAATTCAAACTTAATACCCTTGTATATTTATTCATTCAATTACATATTAAATGAATGAATTTATGTGGGAATTGATAAAAACAAGAGAAATCCCATATGTTCAAATCAAACTTTAGGACAAAGTGGTGCATGAGTAAAATTTACTTTTGAAATCAGTTTTAGCAATTTAAACACCAATACGGCCTGCTTAGGAATTCATAATGAGAATATGATTATACACAGAAAGTTCGATCATACCTTTAAATATATAATACCAGATGACAGAAATAATTGAATCGGTTACCTTACTTTTGGTATTACTGAATCCATTTTTAATTATAGTATACCTGATAGACATTGTTAAAAAAAAGGATCAAAAAACATTTTTCAAAATTCTTGTAAGAGCTGGAATTATAAGCCTTGTGGTCTTTTCGTCCTTTGCCATATTAGGCAACTCAATTTTTGACAGTGTATTAAACGCCAGCTTTGCCTCCTTTCAAATTTTTGGGGGCATTATATTCCTGATAACAGGAGCCATGTTTATTTTTAAAGGGAGTGCCTCCATTGAAAGCTTAAGAGGAGAATCAAAACATGTGGCAGGAGCTATTGCCATGCCTATTTTTATTGGGCCAGGTACCATTAGTTACTGTGTTATTATTGGAGAACATCACAGTAATTTTACAGCAGTAATATCCATAGCCATCACATTAATTCTATGCATCTCCATCATTGGGATACTAAAAATAATTCACGATCGCATCCAGTCCAAAAAAGAAGAACTGATTGAGCAATATATAGATATTGCCGGTAGAGTAATCGCATTTTTACTGGGTACTATTTCCATTGAACTCATCATGAACGGAATTGAGTTCTGGATTAATAACAAGTTTTAAATCATGCACATTATTGACTTATTAACCTGAGTTCGACATAAAATTAATGGCTCAAATCGCTTATAAATATTGAGTTTCAAGGAATGTTTGCGAAAGCATAGCGGGCTATGGTAA
>JBNKGY010000018.1:0-31847 GCA_050290065.1 Marinilabiliaceae bacterium | reverse complement strand
TATTTTGGTTTTAAATATTCCTGCAACAGTAATACTAATTCCAAATAAGAAAAAGAAAAAAGTTCTCACAATGAAAGAACTTTCCTTTGTTAGTAATTTGAAATCTGACAATACCCTGTTTACCTCTTTTTCTCTTAGGAACTTCTTCATAAAACCCGAGAAAAAAATATGCCTGTTTTCGAGAATTAAACCAAATACCAGAATAATTAATAAAGATGACAGGTGAAATATCTTTCCTACAGCATATAGCATTAATAATACGGAGATAAACAAAAAGAGTTTTACCTGAGAACTTATTCTTTGGAAGAATATGATCATTCCATACGAAATAATTACCGACAAAATTAATGTACCTCCAATATTAGATATAACATTAAATCCAATTTTAGCTGCCTCTGTTGTATTTAGGTTGTTGACTACTGCATAGAATAAAATAAGACCAAAAATATCGGAAAGGGTACTTTCATATATTAAAAACTCACGATCTTCTTCCTCTAATTGAGTTACACTCGGAATAACAATAGCACTGCTAACAATTGAAAGAGGTATAGAATAAATAAATGCGGTTAAAAAATCAAGGTTATTAATGAGTTGTTGAATTCCATATGAAAAAACAAAAACATTTATTATTAAAGACAACAGAGCTATTAAGCCTGACTTCCATATCATAGGCCACCTCTGACGAGATAATTTAAGATCCAGGGCTCCTTCAAGGACAATTAACATCAAACCAACGATACCTAGTATCTCCAGGGGAAACATCCAACTGGCGTCATCAATTCCAATTTTAAAAAGTTTTTTGCAAATAAAACCTAATGCTATCAATAATATCACACTTGGTACGGCAGTTTTTTGGGATAACAAGTTGAACAAATAAGAAAGGATTACCACTATAGAAGCCCCAACTATTAAAAAGTATGCAACATTACCATCATTAAAAAATCCTTGCATAGAGTCTATTACCATAGTGGAAATACAATTTAAAATTCTTTATTTTAAAATATCTGACCTGAACTATTCATTATAAAAATAAAAAAGCTGTCAATAATCCGGCCATTGACAACTTATATATTAAACACTAAATATATTTTAATGTTTATTCTTACACTGTCTATCGATTATATCAGAGATGATAGAATCATTAATTTACAGTTATATAATGTGTTTTCATATCAATGCTTGCATTCAATGCTACTGATATATTTTACATTTAACTTGATTTCTTAACGCCATAAGTGCATTCTGCATCAAAGCTGTCATTTCATCCTCTCCAGGATACACGGCGACAGGAGCAATAAAATCTACCATTTCTTTAATATAGTCCACAACAAATTTATCGTGAGCAATACCCCCAGTCAATATAATTCCGTTAACCTTCCCCTTTAATACTGCGGCACAACCTCCAATTGCTTTGGCTATTTGATAACACATTGCACTCAACACCAATTCTGCATGCTTATCTCCAGCTTTAACTCTTTTCTCAACTTCATAAGCCTGATTTGTTCCAAGATGTGCTACCAGTCCACCATTGCCATTGACGATTTTTTTCATTTCATCAAAAGTGTACTTTCCACTATAACAAGCTCTAATCAATGATCCTGTTGGTAAAGTTCCTGCTCTCTCTGGTGAAAATGGTCCATATCCGTCAATTGCGTTATTTACATCAATAACTTTGCCCTCTCGATGAGCTCCAATAGATATCCCACCTCCCATATGAGCCACAATTAAATTTAACTCTTCATATACAAACCCTCGTGTTCTGGCAAAAATGCGACCAACTGCTTTTTGATTTAACGCATGAAAAATTGATTGACGCGGCATACTTGGACAACCTGTAATTCGAGCCACATCTTCCAATTCATCGACAACAACTGGGTCGGCAATATATGCCTTTGCACTCGGTAATGATTTTGCAATATCATCAGCAATCAGTCCACCTAAGTTACTTGCATGTTCTCCTAAAATACCAACTCTCAAATCTCTTTTTAAAGCCTCATTCACCTCATAAACACCTGATTCAATTGGCTTAACCAATCCACCTCTACCGACTACTGCATCAATTCTTTCGATATCAATATCTGCTTGTATTAACTCGTTTAATATAACTTCTTTTCGGAATTCGTATTGATCAGAAATCGTTTTAAACGGAGCTAATTCCTCATTTGAGTGTTTTATGCTCTTTAAAAATACAGATTTTTCATTGTCGTAAACTGCAATTTTGGTAGATGTAGATCCTGGATTTAAAGCTAAAATTCTATAGGTTTCCATAAATTATTTTATCAAAGGTTAATGCTTACGTTTGTCTCTATACTAACTAGTGCCTGGCCATAAAGTCGGGTGTTTGGATAATAAAGTTTAAATACAAGGCGTGTGAAAAATTCAAACCGTAGTATACTAGCGTATATGAGGATTTGGATTTTGAGCAACAACGCAGTAGTTAAACTTTATAGACGAACACTAACTAAAACTTTACAATATTATGCTGATTTAATTTTTTTAATTACAGATCTTAATTATAAGCTTTATAAATATTTATATATTCTTTAATCCTAAAATACCCAACCTTAGAAAACACATTAATAAATATCAGTTTACTTGTTTCTAAAATATGAAATTTTGAAACATTAACAACCTTGTATATTAATGTTGTTGTGCATTAATTACTAGTATAGCTTTTCTTCTAAAATTAAGCTAAGGCTGATAATAATATGCTATGATACTTAGACTCCTCAGAATCACTTCTTGAAGTAAGAACTATGGGAGATTTTGCTCCAAGAATAATTGAAGCCACTTTGGCCTTGGCAAAGAATACTAAAGATTTATACAAAACATTTCCTACTTCAATATCAGGCATCAAAAGTAGATCTGTATCTCCTGCAACGGCACTTTTTATATTCTTATGTCGTGCACTTTCAAAACTTACTGCATTATCAAAAGCCAGTGGACCATCTATAATACAATTTTGAATTTGGTCCCTCTGATTCATTTTTGATAATAATGCGGCATCAAGAGTCGCTTGCATATTCTCATTTACCATTTCAATAGCTCCTAGTACAGCTACTTTTGGTTTTGCAATTCCCATTTTATTGAGATATCCAACCGAGTTATTTATAATAGCAATTTTATCCTTAAGATTGGGAGAAATATTCATAGCAACATCAGTTACCGCAATAAGCTTATGATAAGTATCAACCTCAAAAAGAGCAAAGTGAGATAACAACCTTCCAGCTCTTAATCCCCATTCTTTATTCAAGACACCTTTTAATAAATTTGGAGTCGCTACTTTACCTTTCATAAGAATTTGTGCTTCATCATTATGAACCATTTTCACAGCTAATTCCACACATTTATCCACATCAGGTTCATCAACAAAAACAGCTCCTTTAAAATTGTAACCTTTTTCTTTAATAATACTTTCAGTCAATTGCTGGTCTCCTATTAAAACGGGAATAATAATTCCGTTCTCATATGCCTTATTCACTGCATTTAGTGAAAATGGGTCTTGTGATACAGCTAAGACCAATGTTTTAACCTCATTGTTCTTTTTAATAAGACGTTCCAGATCGGACAATTTCTTAAACATAAGCACTCCAGTTTTACCAGTTTCGATTTGTTTATAAAAATATGATCCAATATAACTTAAAACAATAACTAAAGTCATAAAAATAGCCACAATAACACGATAATATAAACGTGCCATTATGGCTTATTATTCGAAAGTAAAAACTAACTACCTATTCGCTAGCTCATTTACAATTCTTTTTGTATCCTTGGCTATCATTAATTCCTCATCAGTAGGAACAACAATAACTTTAACCTTACTATCCTCTGCACTAATTACAACTTCTTCACCAAATACACTTTCATTCTTTTTTCCGTCCAACACGATACCCATGTACTCCATTTCCTTACAAATATCCTCTCGTAAAAATACAGCATTTTCTCCAATACCTCCTGTGAAAATAATGGCATCAACACCGCCCATTGCTGCAGCATAGGAACCAATATACTTCTTAATCCTGTATGAATACATTTCAAGACCTAACTGCGCGTACTGATTACCTTCTGCAGCTGCAGATCTTATTTCACGCATATCAGAAGACACTGATGTAATACCTAATAAACCACTTTGCTTATTAAACAAGTTACTGGCCGATTTTGTACCAATCATCTCCTTATCCATAATAAATGTTGCTGCACCAAGATCCAAATCACCTGCTCTAGTTCCCATCATCAGACCTTCAACAGGAGTAAATCCCATAGAAGTATCCATAGATTCACCATTTTTAATAGCTGCAATTGAAGCTCCATTTCCTAAGTGACATGAAATGATTTTTGATTTGTTATAATCAATTCCTAAAAGATCAGCAGCTCTAGCTGAAACATATTTATGACTAGTTCCGTGGAAACCATAACGACGGATTCCATATTTTTGATATAATGAATATGGAATAGCATACATATATGCGAACTTTGGCATGGTTTGATGGAATGCAGTATCAAATACACCAACCTGAGGAACATTTGGTAATAATTGATCAATTGCAGAAATACCACTCAAATTTGGTGGATTATGAAGGGGGGCTAATTCAATACATTCTTTCATCTTATCCACCACTTCATTGGTAATAAACACACTTGAATTAAATGTTTCACCACCATGCACAACTCTGTGACCAACAGCATCAATCTCTTCCAGATTAATTATACAACCATGCTTTTTACTAGATAATACACCCAGAATATAATCAATACCTGTTTGATGATCCAGAATTTCTCCTTCTAATAATACTTTTTCGCCATTCTCTTTTTCGTGTTTTAAAAAAGAACCTTTAAGTCCAATTTTTTCAACACCTCCTTTTGCCAATACTTCATGACTTGAGTCTTCCATATTGAACAATTGGTATTTAATTGAGGAACTACCACAATTTAAAACTAATATCTTCATATTATTGATTTAACTTTTCTATTTTTTCTAACTAAAACTAAAACCTTATAAATACTTGAACTATTCAGCTATAACAGCTCCATTCTCATCATACTTATAAAATCCCTCACCCGATTGTTTTCCTAAATGTTTGGCTCTTACCAATCGTTTAATCAGAGGTGATGGTTTATACTTTGAATTTCCAAATTCCTCATATAAATTATCCATCCATTTAGCTATCTTATTTAAACCAATAATATCTGCAGTTTGAAATGGTCCAAATCTCATTCCTAAACCAATTTTCATTGTTTTATCAATATCTGGCATCGTTGCAATACCTTCCATCAATGTCTGACATGCTTCATTTAGCAGAGTAACAAACAACCTCACACTTACCAGGCCAGCTGATTCCTCTACAGGAATAACATCTCTATTAATAAGCTTAACGAAAGTAATAACCTTATTATATACATCTTCGGAGGTATATAAACCTTTTACCACTTCAATAATTTTGGCCTCCGGAGATGTAACAAAAAAGTGAAGACTAATACACCTTTCCGGTTTTTTCATTTCAGAGGCTAACTCCGTAATAATAATTGTAGTTGAATTGGTAGCAATAATTGTATCTTCTCTAACGATGTTCTCAATTTTTTTGAAAACATCCTTTCTGGTATCAATACTTCTTTCTCCAGTTTTATCATCAGATCTAATAGCCTCAATAACAAAATCACAATCCGATAAGTCTTTGTATTCCAATGTACCTGTAATACGACTCATGATTGCCTTTTTCTCACTTGGAGTAAGACCCCAGTTTTCTATTCTGTTATCAAGCTCTTTACTAATATTAGTAATTGCAGAGTCAATTTTTCCCTCAGACAACTCCAGAAAGACAACCTCAATACCATGCCAACTTGCAATACGAGCGATGCTTTGTCCTTCTTTACCACAACCTATAACACCAATTTTGGAAAATAAAGTTGTTCCTTTTTTCTTATTTTTACCTAATGAATATCCTTCTATAGGTTCGACCAATATTTCTGCCATTATATTATATTTCTATATTTTACCAATTATAACGTCGAAATAAGTTACTATTGTCAATTGCATTAATAACTCATTTCTATTATTGATGTACTTTGACTAAAATCAAAAGTACATTAAACGGTTCCTGCTGCCTGGTTCGCTGTTATTGCGACCAAATTAACAATATCACTTACCGAGCAACCTCTTGATAAATCATTGATCGGTGCAGCCATACCTTGTAATACCGGTCCAATTGCTTCGGCATGAGCCATACGCTGAACTAGTTTGTAAGCAATATTTCCGGTTTCTAACGTTGGGAATACTAATACATTAGCTTTACCTGCAATTTCACTTCCTGGTGCTTTTTTTGCACCAATAGCTTCCACAATGGCAGCATCTGCTTGCAATTCTCCATCAATCTTTAAATTAGGATCCAACTCCTTCGCTATTTTAGTAGCTTCCACAACTTTATCAACCATTTCGTGTTTAGCACTTCCTTTGGTTGAGAAGCTAAGCATAGCTACACGAGGCTCAATTCCAACAATGGATTTTGTTGTTTTACCAGTAACAACAGCTATTTCAGCTAATTCCGCAGCAGTGGGATTCGGATGAACGGCACAATCAGCAAAAACTAACATTCCATTATCTCCAAACTCATCATTTGGTAAAATCATAATAAATGCTCCTGACACAACACTTATACCTGGTAATGTTTTTACTATTTGAAATGCAGGTCTTAAAACATCACCTGTAGAGTTTTCTGCACCAGCAACTTCACCATCAGCATCACCACTCTTAATCATTAAGGTAGATAAGTACAGTGGATTTACAACAAGCTCTTGCGCTTTCACCCTTGTCAAACCTTTACTTTTTCGAAGCTCCACCAAAAGGTCAGTATATTCTTCTTTCTTTTCGTGTGACAGAGGATCTACAATTGTAGCTTTTTCAATATTGTTTAAATGAAATTTTGCAGCTTCAGCTTTTATCTTACCCGGATTCCCGATTAAGATAATTTCTGCAAAATTTTCTTCCAGAATAACATCTGCTGCTTTTAGTGTTCTTTCTTCCAATCCTTCAGGAAGAACTATACGTTTTTTATCCTCTTTTGCTTTAGCCTTAAGTTTGTTAGTAAATTCCATCTATGGCTTCTTATTAATGATTAGTACAAATTTATTTTATATCTTTTCTTAAATCAATGCTTTTTATCACATACGATAAGTATTGATAGGTTTTTCAACTACATTTTTTTATAATGAATCTGCTAATTTATTTATCATCAGATAAACTTGAAATCCAATTCAAATGGTGTTAAATTTAATAGAAAAGACTATTATGGATTTGCAAGCAACTTTTTCAAGATTATTTAATGATTACAGTTCATTAAATCCATCCGTAGATAAAATTCATTCATTATTAAAAAATATAAATGAAGAAATAGTAAACGACCACATTGCGTTTAGAACATACAATTTTCCTAAAATCAATATCGATGTGCTTGCCAAAGCTTTTGAAGTTTTCGGATACAAAGAAAAGGGAAATTATCGATTTAATGAAAAAAAATTGACAGCAAAACACTATGAAAATGATGAAATTCAATTTGCCCCTAAGATTTTCATAAGTCAACTGGAGATTTCAGAGCTTAATTCAGAGAATCAATCAATTTTAAAAACACATTACGAAAGTATGTTAAAAAACTTACCCGAAACCTCAGAGTTAATTTTTACGCACAATCCTTGGATTAAGCCTTCATATAAAACATATGAAACCTTAAGAGATGAATCAGAATATGCCGCATGGATGTATGTATTTGGATTCAGAGCCAACCATTTTACCATTTTTGTTAATCAACTAAAAAATTTTAAATCAATAGAACAATTAAATGATTTTATTACCCAAAATGGATTTGAATTGAATTCATCCGGTGGTATCATAAAAGGAAATAAGCAACAATTTTTAAAACAGTCTAGCACACTTGCGGATAAAGTTGAAATATCCTTTACTGAAGGTAAAAACACAATACCAGCTTGTTATTATGAATTTGCTGAAAGATTTAAACAACCCGACAACAAATTATTTCAAGGATTTATTACCAGCTCTGCGAACAAAATATTTGAAAGCACTAATTTTAGAAAGTAATTGCCCCATAACTATTCCCACAACAGATTATTGTAAAATAAAATTTATAGGAACAGAATATTGCACTTTAACAGGTTTACCTCGCTGTTTACCGGCAGAAAATTTTGGCAAATTCTCTACAACACGAATAGCTTCTTTATCTAATTCCGGATGAACACCTCTTGTTACCACAACATTAGTAACATCTCCTGTTCTTGACACTACAAAATTAATATAAACCCTTCCCTGAATGTTATTTTCAGCTGCAATAACCGGATAGCTTATAGATTTTGATATATAATTCAACAATTCAACATTTCCTTCCTGAGGTGTTTTGCAAATATCAGGTCGAAATATTGGCATTTCCTCTACTATAATAAATACAGTTGCCTCCTCTGCTTCTTCTTCAAGCTGCACATTATCAAAATCCATTATTTCTATTTCTTGATTTTCGTCTGTTTCACTATCCAGAATCTCAAGGTCTTCTATGATTTCTGTATCATCATCTACAATATTTAATATATTATATACTTTAACTGGAGAGGGAGGTGGTGGCGGTAGGCTTTGCTCTTGACGGGTAATAGGCACCATTTCTTGTTCTGTACTTACCTCTGTATCAAAACTTATATCAACAGATTCTTTAGTCCTAAAATTATACTCCATCATAAAAATAACAACGGCTAAACTTGTAATCAAACCAAGTTCAAAAAAGATGGATCTCTTTTTCTCTAAATCTGCATGTACGGTTTTGCGAGTTTTCATGACTCTGCTTATTAATGATTATGACATTCATTAATGGCCCGGAGTATGATTTCGGTAGCTTTGAAGTATTATCCGTGCCATTAATTTTTCCTAGCACTTAGCTCCATATATTACTGTTTGTAGGTTTATACGTAAATAAAGCAAATTTGTTTCCTGATTTTATAATATTTTCTTTCTTATATTCATGGTAATACCGCACATATCCTGCTGATAAGTGATTTGAACATTTAAATATAACCTATAATAATCAGTTCTAAACACCAATTTTGCTTTTACTCAATCATTAGTATTTTAGATACCCAACAGGCTATTTCAACAAAATAAGAACAAGAGTAATATCTCTATCAGAAAGTTTTGATTTTAGTTTTATATTTTATTTTAAACTTATGCTTGACAAATAGAAAGATAACGTTTGGTTTAAAGAAGCTTTACCAACATTACTAATTGAAACCTGAATAGTTTCTAAAGAATTAAAATTAAATTTTGCTTTTCGGTTATCAGTAAAAATATCAGGTAAAAAACAGGATATGAACTCGGAATATTGAAATAGAAAGTGATGCTATGATTGATGGCTTGAAATAAAAATCCTTATAACATTAAAATTTATAAGGATTTTTATTTATTAAATCACTGCAAAAAAAGCCCTATAATTCGCAACACTTGTTTTAAAAACAGTCATTTAGGAAAGTAAACTACTAATTTCCAATACTACAAAGACCTCATCCTTGACCTTTTCTCTTTAAAGCCTGAGTTATCTCAATAGCACTATTTATATAACCAGAATCCATAATAAGCTTCATGTTAAATCCATGATTGATCAACCTACAAATAAAAACCAAATTTGTGTTGTAAAGAAACAAACGATAAACCCTAAAACAATTGGAAGAAAAGTGGAAACCATCGTCCATTTTACACTTTTTGTTTCTTTGTAGATGGTATATATTGTTGTTGAACAAGGATTATGTAACAAACTAAAAAGCATCAGGTTAATAGCTGTGAGCAATGTCCATCCTCCAGCATGAAGAATATTTGCGGTATCTCCAATTGAGTCCAGTTCAAACATCACACCAGTCCCTGCTCCCACGTCATGCATACCACTACTTAATACTGTTAACATTAGTATGGTTGGTATTACTATTTCATTGGCTGGAATTGCGATGATATATGCCAATAGAATTACTCCATTAAGTCCAAATACAAAAGCAAAAGGATTTGACCATTCCATAAAATGTTGAGCCAAACTCAATTCTCCAATATGAATATTAGCGACTAGCCAAATTACAATTCCAGCAGGAATTGCAAATACAATAGCACGCCAAAGCACAAAAATAGTACGGTCAATTAATGAGGTATATAGTGTTTGTAGGATTCTGGGTGGCCTGTATGGAGGTAATTCAAGACTAAAAGATGAGGCCTCTCCTTTTAATACTGATTTACTCAATCCCCAGGAAACAACAAGACTAAAAAAGATTCCTAACACTGCAATACCAACAACCGCTCCAGCAGAAACTACACCTGCAATTTGTGCAGGAACAAGTCCTCCAATAAAAATAGAAGCAATTAATATCTGAGTAGGCCATCGTCCGTTACACAATGAAAAATTATTGGTTATTATAGCGATTAATCGTTCACGAGGACTATCAATTACCCGTGCAGCAATAACGCCGGCAGCATTACACCCAAATCCCATACTCATGGTTAGCGCTTGTTTTCCATGCGCTCCGGCCTTACGGAACAAGCTATCCATATTAAACGCCACTCGTGGTAAATACCCTAAATCTTCGAGTAAAGTAAAAAGTGGAAAAAATATGGCCATTGGAGGTAACATCACTGCAATTACCCAGGCCATGGCCAGATATGCACCATCAATCAAAACTCCATCAAGCCACCATGGCATGTTAATAGCTGCAGCTGCATTTTTTAAAACCGGATGCATATAATCAACTAAGAATGATGCCAATAATCCTGATGGATAATTGGCACCTGCAACGGTTATCCAAAAAACCAAAGCAAGCATTAGAAACATCAATGGAAAACCAAGCCAACGGCTTGTCACAATTTTATCAATTTTTAAGTCCGTACTATAGGCAGCTTTTTCACCTTTCTGTTTTACAATTTTTCTTGCGATATCAGATGCGTCAGCATATATAGACTCAATTACGGTATCATGAAAATCGACACCTAACTCCCACCGTGCCTTATTTGCCTCTGACAATATTTGTTCTCTTTCTTTTAAAGATGAATTCTCCATAATCTCTTTTTTAAGAATGCGCTGTTGGTGCGCTCATGTTTAGGTTTCCTAATTCTCCGCTTCTGACTGCCTCAATAATGCTATTATCACCTTCAAGTAATCTCAGTGCTACCCAGTTTTTATTTGGTAGGTTTGGAAATTGCTCACCTAATTTTGTAGATATTCTGGATATAGCATGGTTCAATTTAGAAGATCGCCTGTTAATTTTATGAGGCTTACAAATATATTTTCCTGTAGCAACCTCTTCAATCGCTGCTAATAATTCATTCATTCCCTGTTTACTTCTTGCTGATGCCGGAATTACAGGAATTCCCAACTCCCTGGAAAGTGTTCTTTCATCAATTTCCAGATTATTCCTACGGGCTTCATCCATTAAGTTTAGGCATAATACTGCCCGATCTGTAATCTCTAAAATTTGTAGTACCAGATTCAGGTTTCGTTCCAAACGAGTTGCATCCACAACAATTACAGCTACATCCGGTTGTCCAAACAAAATAAAATCTCTTGCCACTTCCTCATCAGTACTGGTAGAAAGCAAGGAGTATGTGCCGGGCAGATCTACTACTTTATATCTCTTTTCATTATAAATAAAGCCGCCTTCAGCCCTTGAAACGGTTTTACCAGGCCAATTACCTGTATGCTGTCGTAAACCAGTTAAATTATTAAAAACGGTACTTTTACCTGTATTAGGATTCCCGGCCATCGTAATCACATAGTCCACTTGATCCATATTCAAACCCAATTTCACCAGATTTTCTTTATTATGAACCGGACAGTTATTGCAGTTATTTAAATTATTCATTATGTTTTTTGTTTCTTTTATTAATAAAAATCATTTCAGCCTGTTGCTTTCGTATTCCAATTGTGGTACCCATAACCCGATAACCAACAGGATCACCAGAAGCACTTTTCATTTCAGCCGAGATTAAACTACCAGGTACAATGCCCAAATCCATTAATCTCCTCCTCTGCTGCCCCCGGCAATTAGGTGAAATACTTGCAACCTCTGCTTCTTCTCCAATCTCTAAATTGGATAACAAATCATAATCTGTTTTAACCGGAACCGTTTGCTGTAATTGTTCCACTGTAATTTGTGCAGCAAACAGAGGTGTTAGCGTACATTCATCACCATTAGCAGCAAAAGTTACTTTTCCCTGATCAACATCTGTTACATATACTTTCATTCCCGGATATAAACCCAATACAACGAGTTGTTCATAAATATTACGCGGTTCATCTTCAATATGTATAATTCTGGCAGATTCCCCTTCATCTAGCTGATTCAATGGTTTTCCTCTCATTTCAGGTAATTCTCCTTCAACAGTAGGAATAGGATCTCCGTGAGGATCATAAACAGGATGCCCCAATTGAGCCGCAATTTTTTCAGTATCCTCATGTGTAACGATATGTTCTAAACGGTCAGCTTCGATATGCCAATCAGCTTGAGCTGTACTTGTTTCATCTGCCAAATATCTTTCCCAAACCCTATGTATTCTAATTACTCTGAGAGAATAGGATCTTCCGGTATCTGTCAGAACTATATTTTGCTCCTTCATTGTGATTAATCCCAAGGCATCTAATCGAACAATTAATTGACTCGCCTCATCATCTGATATATTCAAATTACCGGCAATACTATTCATATTACAGATACTCTTATTGTATTCACAATCAAACAAATATTTTAAAGCATCTTCCATATGTACTCTATGATTGTTCATTTTCATCAACGAAAATTTAGCTAACAATCCTTTCTTCGGCCAAAATATCCAAAAGATAATTGCCAGTATAAATATACCAGTTAAGAGCATCATCCCTGATTTTAGAAGCACTACAGATAATAATTTCATTCGTTTAATTTTAGTTTATTATCAATTGTAAATTTTATTCGCGATAGTTATACAAAATATAACTCTGATTTCTTTTGACAGATAGAATCAGATCAACTTACCAATTTTACATGAATGGCATTTGTAAACTCTTCATTGAGTAAAATTTTTATCCTATTTATTTCTATTTCAGTTATTCTATTCTGAAGATACTGTTTTTTCACTTCCAGTTTAGCTCCGATATTTAAATGATTTGAATTACAGAAATCAAAAAACTCTTTGTCGGAACCTGACAATCGACTGATCTCGTAAACATTCTGTGGTTTGGCTTCAGATAAAGGTTTATTATGGATTCCTGAAGATATTACACCTTGTTTATCCGGAATTGGATCTCCATGGGGATCTTTTGATGGTCTACCTAAAAAATCATAGATTTTATCAATCAAAAAATCTGATGCATGATGTTCTAATTCTTCTGCCTCTCTATGTATTTCATGCAATGACAGTTTTAATGTGTTGTACAAGTAAGATTCCCATATTCTATGTCTTCGAATAATATTTAATGCAAGTTTCTTTCCTTTGGGCGTTAATGATAATTCTTTATACTTTGTGTAATTCACCAAATTTTTCGCAGAAAGTTTTCGTGCCATATCAGTTGCAGCAGCATTAGTAATGCTAAGCAATCTGGCCAATGTTCCAGGACGTGTACCTGATCCTGTAAGTTGATATTGGGTATAAATTACCTTAACAAAGTTTTCGATAGAAACAGACATTTCAAATATGTTTAATTTATTTTTTAAGCTTCCTTAAATTTAAAAACAAACATACATGAATATTGTTTTAAGTTTTTCCTTATCCTCTTCAGTATATAGTGAACTCAAAGCATAAAAAAATATACTTATATACTTAATTCATTCGATATAAACCAATGATTTTAAAGTTAAAACATGTGTTTAATTCTGTTTTATACCAAAACTTTTTTTATAAAACGCCGGAGATAAATTGGTTTGCGCCTTAAAAACTCTCGAAAAGTGATAACGATCGGCAAAACCTGTTTGTGTGGCAACCTCATCAATTAAGAAGTTAGAATGATGTAATAAAATACAAGCTTTTTCAATACGTTTTTTTCTTACATAGATTTGTGGTGGCATACCAACTTTCTGAGTAAATAGTCTTGTAAATGCATTGGTTGCTAACCTGGCATGCTTTGCTAAAACAGGATTATTTAAATTTCTGCTGAGGTTATTTTCTATATAAGATAAAATCTCCAGGATACGAGAATCTCTCGTTATTAGGTTCCATTGATCCTCCGGTAATAATTGTAACAAATCACCTATTAAAGATTGTATCGCCAGACTTGAATAAAAGCTAAACCTGGCATGCTCATAATTTAAATGCTTCTTGATAACCTCCAATTTTTCCTTTAGGCGATCCGTTATATCATATTCAAAAATACCAGGTAAAATATTATCGTATGGCATTCCAATATTAAAGTGAATAAATAGATGTAGCATATAACGTTCTGCAATAGCTTTCTTTTCTGGAAATTCCGTATTAATTCGACCTCCAATAAAAGAATAACCGGATGAAGGTATTTGATGATCATATAATCGAGTAGAGTATGAAGTGTTAGGCGCAATCATCACAATTTTATCAGGAGATAAAGCATATTCCTGACCATTATAAATTATAACCGCCCCTTGATAACTATTGTGATAAATTCGCCAATAAGGAAATGACAGCTCATTAAATTCCCAGTTCTTCAACCACCAATACCTACAACAATGAAGCTGTAAATTAAAACTGGGAATCAATTGAATCACATCTGAAGGATCTCCCTTATCTGGTGATTTACGATAGTTATTCATTTTACAAATGTTTAAATCAGATACAAATTTAACATTAATAAACATTTCCCAAAACGAAAAATCTAAACAACTTTGCTTCAATACATTACTTAACTGAATTGATTAAACAAATATAATTATGGCATATAGATTAATCGGAAATTTACCAAAAGTAGGCATCAGACCTGTTATTGATGGTAGAGAAAATGGAGTACGTGAGTCCTTAGAATCACAGGTTATGGGATTGGCAGTAACGGCCGCAAAGTTTATTGAGGAAAACCTTAGGTTTCCTAGTGGAGATAAAGTAGAATGTGTAATTGCAGATACTTGTATTGGAGGAGTAGCTGAAGCCGCCATGTGTGCCAATAAATTCAAAAGAGAAGGTGTTGAAATATCTTTAACAGTTACACCCTGTTGGTGCTATGGAACAGAAGTTATGGATACAGATCCTTTAATACCCAAAGCTGTTTGGGGATTTAATGGAACTGAACGCCCGGGGGCTGTATATCTTGCTGCAGCATTAGCCGGTTATTCACAAAAAGGACTTCCCACTTTTGGTATCTATGGCAGAGATGTTCAAGATGCTGGTGATACCGAAATACCGATTGATGTACAAGAGAAAATACTTCGGTTTGTTAAGTCGGGATTAGCAGTGGCTCAAATGAATGGAAAATCGTATTTATCAATCGGCTATAGCTCTATGGGTATAGCAGGTTCAATGGTAGATAGCAATTTTTTCCAAGATTATTTAGGAATCCGAACAGAATTTGTTGAATCTGTTGAGATTCTTCGACGAATTGATGAAGGCATATATGATGAAGCTGAATTTAATAAGGCTTTAATATGGACTAAAGAGAATTGTAAGGAAGGAATAGACACTAATTCACCTGAAGATCAGGCAGATCAGACACGTAAAGAAATAGAATGGGAAACCGTTATAAAAATGACATTAATTTGTCGGGATATGATGATAGGCAATTCTAAGCTGATTGAGAAAGGATACAGGGAGGAAGGATTAGGAAGAAATGCCATTCTTGGTGGTTTCCAGGGACAACGACAATGGACTGATTATAAACCTAATGCTGATTTTACAGAAGCAATTCTTAACTCCTCTTTTGATTGGAATGGCATTCGTCAGGCTTTTGTTTTTGCAACAGAAAATGATAGTTTAAATGGTGTATCAATGTTATTTGGTCACCTATTATCCAATACCTCCCAAATATTTTCAGATGTAAGAACTTATTGGAGTCCGGAAGCTGTAAAACGTGTTTCAGGAAAAGCCTTAACAGGCATTGCAAAAGATGGAATAATCCATTTGATTAACTCAGGTTCAACCACATTGGATGCCACTGCTCAACAAAAAGACAGAGAAGGGAATCCGACAATGAAACCATTTTGGGAAATCAAGGAGGATGAAGTCAAAAAATGTTTAGAAAGCACATTATGGCCGCAAGCCGTTCGTGGATATTTTAGAGGAGGTGGATATTCTTCTCAATTTAAAACAGCTGGTGAAATGCCTGTTACAATGTGTCGTTTAAACATAGTGAAAGGATTAGGACCTGTGCTTCAGCTTGCAGAAGGATGGACTGTTGAATTACCCGACGATATACATAAAACTCTGGATGAAAGAACCAATCCCACCTGGCCAACAACATGGTTTGTGCCCAAATTAACAGGTAAGGGTGCATTTAAAGATGTATATGCGGTAATGGCAAACTGGGGAGCTAACCATGGAGCCATTAGTTACGGACATATAGGTGCCGACCTAATTACATTGGCTTCCATGCTACGAATACCGGTAAATATGCATAACGTGTCAGAAGAAAAAATATTCAGACCTAGTGCATGGATTGCTTTTGGAGAAGACAAAGAAGCATCTGATTACAGAGCATGCAGTACCTACGGACCATTATATGGAATGAAGTAATCAATAAAATATTTCATGTTAGAAAAAGATATAGCCGTTGTATTCGATTGCGGTGCTACCAATGTTAGGGTAATTGCAATAGATAAATCAGGGCACATATTAGCATCGCATACATTACCTAATGAAACCGATGAAGATCCGAATTACCAGGAAGGTAGAATTTGGGATCTGGATAAATTATGGGATAAATTATGTAAGTCAGCAAAAATTGTCACCTCAAAAATTGACTTACATCGCATCGCTGGAGTTACCGTTACCACCTTTGGTGTTGACGGTGCTTTTGTTGACAAAAAGGGAACATTACTTTATCCGGTCATTTCATGGCAGTGTCAAAGAACCACTCCTATTATTAAAAACATAAAAAAATACATCCATCTAAAGGAGCTCTATTCAATAAGTGGTGTATTTCCTTATGCTTTTAATACCATCAATAAAATGATTTGGTTTAAAGAAAACAGACCCGATATTATTGATAGTGCACACCGTTTTCTCTTTATCCCTTCTCTTTTAATTAACAAACTTTCCGGAGCCTTGCTAAATGATACAACAATGGCAGGTACTTCCATGATGCTTGATTTAAATAAAAGGGATTTCTCTGAAAAGATTCTGAATACCATCGGACTCAACAAAAGCATTTTTGGTCCTTTAGGAGAACCTGGTGACAAAGCTGGCGAAATACATCTTACGGGGTCGGAATCAACTGGACTACCTGTAGGAACACCTGTATTTTTAAGCGGACATGACACACAGTTTGCTATTTTCGGTTCCGGTGCTCAATTGAATCATCCGGTATTAAGTTCAGGCACTTGGGAAATATTAATGTCTCGCAATAAATCATTCTCTTCCACCGCAAAGGAATTAGAAAAAAACTTAACAACGGAAGCTGATGCAATAAAAGGTGTTTATAATATTGGACAAAACTGGCTTGGATCTGGTGTTTTAGAATGGTTTTCTGATCTCTTTTATCCGGAACTAAAAGGAGATAAGCTTTATGAAACAATGATTCAGGAGGCTGAACAAGAAATGCCAGGTTCGCATAATCTGATGATTAATCCGGCATTTTATGATGACGGTACAAGTATTAATGCTGGTAGCATTACAGGCATATCGATAAATACGAGTCGAAGCCAGTTATATCGTGCATTTCTTGAAAGTCTGGCTTATCGATTAAGAGAAGGATTAGAAGCTATAGAATCTGCAGGAAACTTTAAGGCCGAACGCATTATTTGCGTTGGAGGCGGATCAAAAAACCAACTTTGGAATCAAATAAGAGCTGATGTATGTAATTGCTCCATTCAATTGATTGATCAAAAGGAAACTACAGTGTTGGGAGCTTCTATGTTTATATTCTCAGGCGCAGGAGTTTATCAATCTGCTAATACGGCTCGTAAAGCTATTAATTATCATCCAAAAACAATAAATCCGTCGAGCAATCAGAAAGTTTATCAAGCACTTTATCAGAAATATAAAAGATTCAAAAAAAATAAATTAAATTTATAATTTTTTAATCATGTTAAAAGGAATTTCACCGATACTATCTCCCGAATTATTGTCCATTTTGTATCGAATGGGGCATGGTGATGAAATCATTCTTGCAGATGCACATTTTCCGGCAGAAAGGTTTAACAAAAGGGTGATCAGAGCAGACGGTATACAAATACCTGATTTATTATCAGCCATACTACCCTTATTTGAGTTAGATCAATACGTAGATCATCCGTTAATTATGATGAAAGCTGTTGAAGGAGATTTCTTAGATCCGGAAGTTGAGCATTCGTATATGAATAGTATACACCTAACCAATCCTCAAGTTGCGCCAATTAAGCGAATTGAGCGATTCGAATTTTATAAACGTACAGAATCGGCTTTTGCTGTTGTAGTAACAGGAGAAACCGCAAAATATGGTAATATCATTTTAAAAAAAGGAGTCACTCCAATATTGTAAAACCCACAATTCTATGTCAAATCAAGAAAAAGTTGTTGAAAAAAAATATCTACTCCCCTTTGTATTAATAACGAGTCTTTTTGCCCTATGGGGATTTGCTAATGATATTACCAACCCAATGGTAGCAGCATTTAAAACCATAATGGAAATTTCAAATGCAAAAGCTTCTTTAGTGCAATTTGCTTTTTACGGAGGATATGCCACAATGGCGATACCTGCTGCTTTATTTGCTCAAAGGTTTTCGTACAAAAAAGGAATATTACTAGGGTTGAGTCTTTATGCAATTGGTGCATTATTATTCTGGCCTGCAGCACAATATCAGGAATTCAGTTTCTTTTTGGTTTCTCTGTATATTCTTACCTTTGGGTTGGCCTTTTTAGAAACCATTGCTAACCCTTTTATACTATCATTAGGAAGTACTAAAACCTCTACCCGAAGACTAAATCTGGCACAGGCATTTAATCCAATGGGATCTCTACTAGGCATGTTTGTTGCCTCTAAAATAATATTAGACGCTTTAGAATCTGATCACCAAAGAAATGATGCAGGCGAATTAATTTTTTCATCTTTAAACGAAGTTACAAAAAGTGGAATGCGCGCCCATGATTTATTGATTATCCGGGATCCATATGTAGCATTAGGAATCTTTGTTATTATTATGTTAGTGGTAATCGCACTGGTAAAAATGCCTAAGACCGGTCATGCCACACATATACATCCTGCCAAATCGTTTCGTCGCTTAATAAAAAATAAGATATATAGAGAAGGGGTAATTGCACAGGTATTTTACGTAGCTGCACAAATTATGTGTTGGACCTTTATTATTCAATATGCCAATAACCTTGGCATTGATAAAGCAACTGCTCAGATGTATAACATGGTTGCAATGAGTATTTTCCTTGGAAGCAGGTTTATTAGTACAGCAATTATGAAGTATGTCAATTCCAGGAAATTGCTTATGATATTCGCAATAGGCGGTATGGTAACTACCTCTGGTGCAATACTTATTGAAGGCATGCCCGGATTGTATTGTTTGATTGCTACATCAGGATTTATGTCGCTTATGTTTCCTACTATTTATGGAATTGCCCTAGAAGGAATTGGAGAAGATGCCACTTTAGGTGCAGCAGGTTTAGTTATGGCCATTGTTGGAGGAGCTCTTATGCCGCCAATTCAGGGAAGTATCATTGATTTGGAACAGGTTGGATTTTTACCTGCTGTAAATTTCTCATTTATCTTACCCCTTATTTGTTTTATTATTATTGCCCTGTATGGATACAGAACATCTCGTAATTTGAACAACAGTATTCAGGAACAAGTAGGTGTTTGATATAAAGAAATCAGTAGATCTCTAGCAGCAACAAATTCAGGTATCTGGAAAACCACCTGTCATCCGTGATTTTCTGATACCTGAAAAGTTTCCTGATGTTGAAATTACAATAACCTTCACCATTTTCAACAGTAAATTTCGCATTTTCATTTTTCACATTCCATCCATACAATGACTTACCATCAAAAATATTTTTCCATGGAATCTCATCATTGGGACTACAACAAAGAACCATTTCTATGCAAAAAACGGCTGTAACTTTTAAAGTTAATGTTTCATAAGACAATATATATTTTAATCGAACTTAGGTTATATAAGGTTTTCATATACATTTTCGTACGATAACAATGCACAATGAAAGCATATATAATTCTCTAACCGAAAAATTCAGTACATCATTCTAATTTCAAAAATATTTGCAAAACAGATGAAATCGTATTCTCTATATTTGCAAAACTTAGAATCTAAGCAAATTAAAGCTTAACATAAGCTGCACCATTTAAAAACTCCAGGCTTTTTTTGCAACTTTCAAGAGGCTCAAAATTGTAATTCTCAACCTCCACAATTCCATACTGAACTCCCGATATTTCCATTGCTTCAAAAATTGTTTCAAAATCCATATTTCCACTGGCACCCAATTCTTTCTGATCTTTTATATGCCACAGTTCGAATCTTCCGGGATAGCTATCGAAATAGTCCACAGGCTTTTTACCTCCCTCAACAATCCAATATAAATCTAACTCGAACATCACTTTTTCAGGATGGGTTAGTTCAAGCATCCAATCGTAAACAGCTTTACCTTCAAACGTTGTTGTAAACTCCTTATCGTGATTATGGTATCCAAACCGGATCCCTTTTGCATTACATTTCACTCCTACTGCATTAAAATACTTACAGTATCGTTTTAATCCTTCAAGGCTTTCATAACCCACTTTTCCCATAGATGGTTGTACAATCCATTTCACACCTGCTTTAACATGAGCGTTAATACACTCGTCCCACCAAGCCATCGTAGAATCCCAGTTGACCGAATCCGGTACGTTATGACCTACATGGGAACCAAGGAACTGCAAACCGTTTGTTTCACACAACGCTTTAAAATCCACCGGATCCATCCCATAAAACTGCCCATTGACGTAATTTGCCGCTTCCACAAATTTGTAACCTATCTGCCCGACTTTAGCTATTGTTGCTTTTACATCTTTCCTCATATTTTCCCGCACTGAATACAATTGTAAGCCAATAAATTTTTCTTTTGCAGGAGATTGACATGAGGTAAATACGATCTGAATCAATGTACCAATACCTGCAACTATAATAAATAGTAAAGTAATTCTTTTTATTGTCATGTCTTTTTTGTTTTATAAGTAAATAATGCTGATCTCTATTTTATTTTATTTCTTTAGGATAGAATAATTACAAGCCAAACAGGCTTCATTCATTGAAATCTTGGTGGATTACTCTTTAGAATATCCTTCTGACTTTTTACTTAAATCCAGTAATTCAATCTTCCTAAAATCTGTTGGGTGACCTTCAGCCTGCAATGAAATAGTTCCATGGCTTAATAGTTTGTTTCCATCATCAGGTAATAGCTTTTTGAAGTACTGATCACGAGGGTCAAGTTGGGGTTTTTCATAATGCAACACTTCTGTTCCATCCACAAAATGCCGAATGATCTCACCTCCACATACTTCAACTTCAACGGTAACCCACTGATCGCCATGATACGTTTTGGATGTTGAATTAATCACATGTTGTTCAATCAATTTACCATTCATCTCGATGTTGGTACCGGGGCTACACACATTCATAGTAGAAGACTCATCAATGCCATTTCCACCTAACAGCTGCACTTCGATTGAAACAGGAAAATCCTGGTTTAATTCCATTGATTCGGCACTTTGTCCATGCACCATCACACCATTATTACGGTATGTCCAGGACGGAGCACCTTTCAACTGTTCACCTACAAAACGATATTCCACCCTGAGCCGATAGTGAGAAAAATCACCTTTGTAAAAAATATGTCCAAACTTATTTTCTAATTCGTCCCATTCGTCGTACCGAACCCGAAGCAACCCGTCCTCAACTCTGAATGTATTATTATAATTATAACCCAATTCGTACCCTTTGAATTTTATTTGCCAGTTGTTTAAATCTTTTCCGTTGAAAAGCTGAATCCAATTTGCTTCAGTTTGGCGATTGGAAGATTTTAAATGACATGCGGTAAAAAATATGATGAGCACCAGAGCAAGGATAAAGGTGTTAAATGATATATATTTTGTTTGCATATTGGAGTTTTAAATAAACATAAATCCGTATAAATTAATAAACTTCTGTTGATATAATCAGCAAAAGAATTATAACAACCACATTGAGGAATGTTGCACTCCTCGTTTTACCCAAAAGCGGGACCATCTATTTTTTATTTTTCAGATCTCTATTATCCTATTAAATAAAACGTACAATTATCAAAACTCTTTTATCCCATACTGAGGGGCTATTACTTTAGCATACAATTTTTACATTAGTGATTTTCGAGTTCTTCCATTCTTACATCTGCCTGGGCAAGAAACAATGGCTATCTATTTTTTTCTTTATTCCATCACCTTCAGCCTAATATTTCGAAACCATGTATCGTCGCCATGATCCTGCAGCCCTATATAACCTTTGTGTTCATCACCACCGGCATTGATCATCTCTTCCCAACCCTTAAATTTACTATTTGCGATCATATCCTCCCACTCGGGTGTCCAAAGATGATATTCCAGCACCACTTCACCATTCTGCTTATGTACAACGGTACCTTTATAAACAATAATTGCTCCGGTATTCCATTCTCCCCAGGGTTTGGAATTCTGCGGCTTGGCAGGAATCAGATCGTACAGGGAAGCAGACTGACGATTACCATCCTTCCCCAAACGCGCATCCAAATGGTTCATATTGTCCAAGACCTGATATTCAGGAGCTGAACGCCAAATTGGTAAATCCTCAAATTCTCTAGCCATGTAAAAAACACCACTATTACCTCCCTTTGAAACTTTCCACTCAAATTGCAGCTCAAAGTTTTTGAGCTTTTGGTTGTAGATAATATCACCACCATTTGTTGCACCAGCCTCTCCCTGACCAGAACCATTGATTTTAATAGCACCATCCTCAATACTCCATGCAGGAGGAACATTTTCGCTCATGTATCCACGCCACCCATTAAAATTACTTCCATTGAACAATAACATCCAACCATCTTCTTTCTCTTGATCTGTTAATTCATTAAGTAAAATTTCTTTTTCCATAACTTTTGATTTATCGGACTCTTTTTTTCGGTTTCCGCAAGCTGTAAAAATCAGAAGTGTTGTAAATAACCCTATTGTTAATATATTTTTTTTCATCTGTTTAAAAATTAGCAAAACCTTGATGACCAATACAAATTTCAATCGTGCTTCTGTGTGCCCAATTATTTGCTCTGGCCATGCTAGTTTCATTCGTTTAAAATTTTATTCAATTGCCATATGAAACTCACCACCTAAACTATATTCTCACAACAAACTGACTATCTATTGGATCGTTTCATTTGCTCAATTATTATTAATTTATAATACTGAGAGAGTTGATATTATAAACCTATCATACTTACCTCTTTTCTTCTTTAAAAACCAACTATCATGGCATATCAGGCAGACTCCAACCATTGCGATATGTGTGTTTAATCAATTCCTGAGAGATTTTTTTTGCACTCACAGGATCTGTCCATAACTTGTCAAAAGTAGGATGCCCGTTTTCAATTTTAAATCCGTCTTTGATCACCGTCCGAATCATTTCGCTATCGCTAATATTAGTAAACTCCATATTCTTACCATCCCACTCTAACTCTTTATTCAGGCCTTGCAAACGAACGGCCAATACACCCATCACTACCATCTCGTTGAAAGGTCCAGCTTCACTGAAAGGGGAATTGGTTTCTATACGGTTTTCCGGATTTTCTTTACAGGCTCGTACCCAATCCATTTGATGATTAGTTGTTACTCGCCGTTCTGATTTTGAAACATTAGGTTTACGTCCCGATAGCAACCATGGCTCCATACCGTAGCAACCGGTAACCAACACATCTTTGGTTCCATAAAAAAGTACACCACCGCCGCTATTATTCATATTTCTACCAGCAGGCCAACCGTCAGGTTTTATGGGCTGAAGACCTCCATCAAACCAATGTACTTCCACTTCCGGAAGATGTAATTTCCCAACTTGACCCCGCTCAGGAAACACCATACGAACCCTTTGGGCAGATGGTGCCGAATCAGTTAGCAGCAGAGTAGAACTTCCCTGGGCTCGGGAGGGATAACCAAGCTTTAGGCCTTTGAAAACAGGATGAAGTATATGACATGCCATGTCCCCTAAGGCTCCGGTTCCAAAATCCCACCAGCCCCGAAAATTCCATGGTGTGTAAATTTCATTGAAGGTGCGCATTTTGGCCGGTCCAATAAATAGATCCCAGTTTAAGGTATCTGGTACTACCTGTCCCTATTCTGGAATGTTTAATCCCTGTGGCCAAATGGGGCGATCGGTAAATGCCTCTACTCGTTTTACTTCACCAATCTCATCGTTCCAAAGCCATTCGCTTGATATTGCAACTCCTTCACCCGATGCACCCTGGTTACCCATTTGAGTTGCCACCTTATATTTGTTGGCCAGATTAGTTAACAAACGTGATTCATAAACAGTGTGGGTTAAAGGTTTTTCCACATAGACGTGTTTTCCCAATGTGATTGCATGAGCTGCCACAATTGCATGCGTATGATCGGCTGTTGCCACCACCACAGCATCGATGGATTTGCCCATTTCATCAAACATTTTTCGCCAGTCCCAATAACGTTTGGCTCTGGGGAAACTGTCAAAAGCCTTTTGTGAATATTTCCAATCCACATCGCAAAGGGCCACGATGTTTTCACTTTCCATGGCTTTGAGCACGGCCAAACCTCTTCCTCCCACTCCAACACCAGCAATATTGAGTTTGTCGCTGGGTGATCTGTGTCCCAAACCGCTAATGACATGACTCGGCAGAATGGTCAGTCCTGCCGCTGCAGCTGCTGAATTCAAAAGAAAACGGCGTCTGCTTAGATCTCGTGAATTTTTACTGTCTTCCTTCATAAGTATTTGTTTGTTTATTGAGATACATGTTAATCCAATTAATCACTAATCCAGATTAGCTTGTTAACTATATTTTTCATCCTGCTCCACTTACAAATCCTGCTCTGGCATCCAATGATTCTCCATTATGAAAATCAGATTACTACTTAAAATGAAGATATCGTTTTTTTACCAGTCAAACCCGTTGTCAATATTTTTACCTAATAAGTATAAGAAACGAAGGCAATCTTTTTAGAGTCGGGACTCCATGAAGGAACATTTATGGTTCCCTGTCCTCCATAAAGAAAGGCAACCGTTTTAATTTCACCCCCATCAACTGACATGATACGCAACATAACCCGTTGATTTGATGGATGTGAACCAGCAGTCACCTCTGGTAGGTATGAGATGAAAATAAGTTGTTTTCCATCGGGAGAAGGATGAGCAAACCAGTTCTGAAAATTGTCAAACGTCATCTGTTCCTTATTTGAACCATCAGGTTTCATACGCCAAATCTGCATTCCTCCGCTTCGTACCGAATTAAAATAAATATACCTACCATCTGGAGAGTATTCAGGTCCATCGTCCAAGCCTTTTGCATTAGTAAGGCGAACCTCCTCCCCTCCTTCTGAGGGAATTTTATACACATCAAAGTTTCCATTCCGCTCAGCACAATAAGTCAACCATTTTCCGTCAGGTGACCAACCATGCCAGTAGGAAGGCCCTTTCATGGTCACCCTTTGGGGCGCACCTCCAATTACCGGAATTGTGTATATGATTGATTGATGAAAAGCATCTTCGGCATGATGGCTAATCGCCAAAGTTTTTCCATCGAATGAAATGCCATGATCGTTGTTGTTGTTTGTTGCAAAACCAGTATTTATTTCTTGCGATTCTCCAGTTTTCAGATCGAAGTTATATAATTTGCCATCGGAATTATAAATTAAATATTTCCCGTCTCGGGTCCAGTTAGGTGCTTCAATATGAGTCTGAGTTTCATAAATTACTTTTCGCATACCGGAATCCAAATCTAATATCTCCAACCTACTGGAAGAAGGTTTTTGATGCTCTTCAATTCCTTCCACAAAAGGCTTTTCCAATCGAACATTCCAAAAATTGGCTTTCTCAATTGCATTCTTATTATGCGAGCAAATAAATAATCCGGCAAATACAAAATTATTCATTTCCAGATTCACCCTGCCTACTACTTCAAGGGGGCTTCCATTTTTTGAAATTCTTAGAATAAATTCGTTTCCTTTTCGCTCCACCTGAATAAATTCGGGAGATGTAATTTTACTTGATTTTTCAACGGTAGCACCTCCGGTATCTTTACGGTACTGTAATGAAGTTAAACCATCACCATGAATTACTCCATCCATATATATGGCGTTATCCTCTTTTGAATTACGAATCATAACTCCAATTTTCCGGTGTAAGTTGACCCCATCTCCCAAAAAACCAAGGTTTGTTGAAAGAATAAAATCACCACTAACCTTACAAGAAACAAAATAAAATTCATCACGTTCAAACCAGATATTATACCCAGCTCCTTGAAGAGAAAATTGTTGACTTTCTGCATTAAAACTATAATTACCCTTTAATATCGGGTTTCCAATATTGTTGCCTTTATATTTCATGAACATTTGTTGGGCTTCCATGACTGGGGAAATACATAGAAAAAAAGTTATTAGAAGAGCTAAGTTTTTCATGTGTTCACCATTTAAATTTCATTTTCCAGATGGTACTCTCAAGTAAATTTTATTCTGATAGTTTACAGAGGTCTTTGTGTATAACCTTTAAATGTTACATGTTCGTTTCATCTGACTACTAGCTTAATATACAAAGGATAAGTTGAAAAAGGAGACAATTTAAATAGTAATTTTATTTTTGTATTTCAGTAATGGGCACTTCATGGTCAGCTGCACCATAATACATCATATATTTGCCTTTGAAAGACATCAGTTTTTCGAGGGAACAGTTTTCTGGTTTTTTATTGAGTAACCAACGTCAGAAATCATAACATTTTGTTGGTCAAACAAATGATTTTCTAGTTCATATAATCATATGGATTGGTTTTTGCGAATTAAGGAGAAAACGGTCTTCTGCATAAAAAACATCATCTTCATCCGGATTTTCTACTTTTCCATTGAAATTAAGTACAATCCCGTCATCGGTTAAAACAGCATGTGGACCAGATCACACAGGTAACCATCGAAATCAACGGTAGGTGTCAGCAAAGATAATACCTTCTCCCCGGTTCATCCAATATTTTTGTTATTTAACCGGGTAATAATTTCCGTTTTTCTGCCTACAAACAATCGAACCTGATTATTTTCAAAACTAGGCGCCTTAACCATTAAAGGCTTCTTCAAAAAAGGATTATATAAACAGAAGTACTATTGCTGCAGCCAAATCATTTAATACTAAAATCTATGCTTAATTAACATATTTACAACACTGGCCTAATTATTAACGCGGACCCCTTGACAATTTTTTATAAACAAAAAAAGCTACCAAGCAAAATACCTAGTAGCTTTTTTTGTGAACCTGAAGAAACTCAGTACCATATCGTAAAACACCTATAATCTAATATTTTTAAAACATAAAAATCAACAGATCACATATTGGTCTCACCGATGCAATTTAACTATATTGAAAGAAAAAACAATTGACAACAATATGAAAAATATCCAATGAAATTTGAAAAGAAGAGGTATTTCTTAATAATAGAGTGTTAATGTCCAACCATTTTATCAGGATTATCGAAAGACAGATAATCAATAATTAATTTACATTTGGTTATTTTTCAAATAGAAATCACAAACTTCAGAAATCCCAATTTTGTATCTATCATTCAAACTTTTAGCGTATAATTACCTTGTTTGATGCCTTAATGTTATGCTGTTTAAATCGAAATAATACTTCCCCCGCATTTATCAAATACATTTAATAGTGCAAATTATTTAACACCAAACTCATAGTAGAATTGATATAATTTATTTTAAAGGCCTTTGCCGGAGTAACAAAGGCCTTTCATTAACATTCATTTATATCTACTTAACAATTAGCTTAGTCACTTCTTTACTATTTGACAATTGCACTATATATATTCCTGGTTCTAAGTTAGAACATATAACATTTTCACCTTCACATAAATTACCTTGTGTATACACCTTAACTCCACTAATGGAATATATAGATAGGTTTATATTCTGATCTTCTGAAACAACAAGTCTAAAATCACCTCCAATAGAAGGATTCGGATAGATTACATACTCATCCTCTTGCTTTTGCTCTTGAATATTGTGTTCTATACCAGCTGATTTAAGTCCAACAGAATTAAATTTGAATAACTGACAAGATGTTCCATATGAATCCCACAATTGCATTGGTTCTGATCCATCAACAACACAATTTGCAGCATCCCAACTCTTTGATGTATTTATTTTTGAAAGTATCTTAAAATATCCATTTCCGGCATCCACAACTTGCCACGTTTGTGCATCATTGCTATAGTTATCCCATAATTGAATGGCTGTTCCGTTAGATGTATTTCCTGCAGAAAGATCAATAACTCTTCCTGATGAACTTGCATTGGATTTAAAACGCCAATATCCGTTTCCTGCATCAATAGCTATCCATTGTTGAGCTGTTGCTCCATTTCTACTAAAGGGCCTTATTACCGCACCATTTGAATCCTCTCCATTATAAAGATCCAGTACTTTCGATGCATCAGTGTTAAACTCTATTTCGTAAATTGCACCATCCACTAAATTAACAGTGGATCCTCCACATCCCATTGAAGGGATATTTACTTTAGAAAACTCGGCAAACCAATGCTTAACTGGTGCAGCACATGCTTGCCAATTTCCACCATAAGCAATACCTCCATTGGGGTTTCCATGATCTAAAAGATTATCGGGACATAAAACATTCCAACTGACATTACCCGACAAGTAGGTAATATGATTCAAGTTAGCTCCAAAGCCATCGCCACCTGCAGTCCCGGTATTTGCAATTCCAAACGTTCCATATCCATCAGGAGCCCAATCTGTTTCAGTTACAACAATAGGAGCAATATCTGCAATTGGTTTAACATTAGTATTCCATCCGTTTAAAAACGCTGAATAATTACGTATTCCTCCCCAATAGGCAGGATAAATATGAACGGCATAACCAATATCGCCTCCAGTAATTGGATGATTAACATACCCTTGATAATGAGATTGCCAACCTGTTCCCGGAATCCAACATATATTATTGGCTCCATTATTTCGTATCATATCCACAAGTGGTTGAAAAAAGTTTTTAAGAGCTGCAAAATGTTCATCTTCTGTGGCCCCCCAATTTCCATTAACTCCCAAAATTTGTACCGGCTCATTTGCAAGTTCAAACATAACATGATCTGCATTTTTCAAACTTGGATGTTTGGATAAATAGCCCCAAACAGTTTTTAAATAAGTGTGATAATAATCATTAACAGCAATTTTTTCAGGGCAGACGCCCGGAGGACGTAAAATGACATACATTCCTCTTTCTCTAGCATGCTCAACCAAAGGAATAATAACTTCATCAGTATATTTCACCAGTCGACTGTAATTGAATCTTGAAATATCATTTTCTGCAATTGGACTCCCCGGATCATTAGTCCAATAAGGATCTATATGTAAACGGATATAATTTAAATGCCAACCATCAGACGTATCTGTTAGTTTATCCATAACACTAAAATTATAATTCAAACAACCTTGAACGTTGTAATTTTCCCAAGTGCAATATCCTGATGTAGAACCATACTGACATCCATTAAACCACGGACTCGGCGTAATAGCAACACCGTGTAGTAATACACTATTACCACAGGGATCTTTTAAATTACGACCATCAACATGTAGTTTAGGTAAAGGCATCCCCGGCCAGGCAAACATTTTCGTACCAATTGAGAATACGAAAACACATAAAAAAAATAACTTTTTTAGATTTTTCATAAATATGTTAATTTAATTTTAGAGATATTCACATTCAAATATGTAATAGACTTGAATACAAAAAACTATGATTCAGCCTACAAATGAATAACAAATATCAGTTAACAAAATATCGAAATAAATATATTACCAAATACACAAAATGAATTATCATATGAGATAATACAGTTATAATTTTAGATAAAATTTCCCCAAGAGTTCTTTGATTTCAAATAAATTACACATCCATTTACATAGCGCCAACCAATAAGCTACATAAACCTGTAAAAATGCGGTATCATCTTGAATAAAATAATCTATAGATCTGATAATTATACGATTGCCATTTGGGAATAAAATAAGTCAGCTCAATGAATGGTAAGTTGAGTAAAACTAATTTTGTGAGACATTCAATAAGTTATATATTTCACCTTGTTTTGAAATAAATTCAATGTGTAATAGAATTTCTAATGCACATTGCAATTAAAATCAGGTTTATATATAATCCAGGATTAAGCAAAAATAGCATGATAAAAAAGAAGATAATAGAATTTTAATTTAGGTAAACATTGGTTGTTATTAGATTTTTAAATTTGGGAATGCAAATGGCAATATACTCCATTATAACCACGAAGCATATTGCATTTTGTAATTATCTTGTTTCCTCATCCAATTTTATTAACTCTTCTAAATTATAAATTGGCCGCTCAATTTCATATGGAATTGTCATTTTGCTAAACTGCTGAAAATATAGCAAACAAGCATCTTTCCACACCTGAGCATTACGGCATTGTTCACGCAATTTATTTTGAACATGAGAAAATCTTTCTGAATCTACATAATGTATCTAAGAAAAGTAGGTTGTTTTCAGAATCTTTTATGTTTGCATGCGTAAATTTCTGTCGGTTTTTTGGTGAAAAAAAATTTCGAATTAAATTCTCATGAACACCGTTGGAATCAGTCCAACCGGTATCATCATAGCGAATACCATAATTTCCACTGTATCCGGATAGATAAGCCCCAAGACAAATACTTTCCATATCTGACTGATAGGATGTTTGCGTATATTTCTCACAAAGAATATAATTCTTAGTATATTCTCGACAAGCCTTTGCAAACTTTGAATTACGCTTCATCATTGCAATAGGGTTAATCGAGGGGCTCCATTGATTTCCACACCAACTCACCACTAAATAACCACCAAATTTATTGGTCAATATCAATAAATTTGCAAAATGATCCATACGGTCAGTCCAAGCTGGCGAAAGTGGATCACTTGAATCATCAAATCCCCAGAATTGCTCCGCATAACTGAATCCCAACAAATTCGGTTACTCATTAAAAAATTCCTCATAAACCGTAAGATCAGAGTCTGAGAATTGAGCATATCCGCCACTAGAATGCTGGATAACAGTCCACATTTGATTTTGCGCACATACCCGCAACCATGATTTAGCTATCTCATATCCATATTCAGCAACTTTGAATTGGCTGGTAGCAACATCATGACTAATCGAAAGGGAAATATTCATCACAACGTATGGACGAATATCTTGAGGTATTAAATCGATGATTTTTTTGGGGATCGGCATAGTTCCACGTATCAATATGAATAAGCCACATAGGCTGCTCAGGAGAAATCGGACGACGTAGCGCAATTTCTGTTTGAGCTTTAATACTATCTATTACAAACAATACTTCGTTAAACTTTTAAGCGGCAATAGTGCCATAATATAACAGTTCTCTTGCCTTCTTTTGATTTTTAGGCAAGTTTGGGTTAATACCGAACTTGTCAAAAAA
>JBNKGY010000017.1:0-32035 GCA_050290065.1 Marinilabiliaceae bacterium | reverse complement strand
GCCTTTTTTATTTCTTTAAATGACGCTTCTTTTAATAAATACGATGTATATGCACTTCCTATTTGATCCGGCATATGTGCATCTGAATTTGTGATTACTGAATAATTTTTCACCCAGCTATGCTTTTTGACAAACTGATCATAATCAACCGTTTTGCTTACTTCAAGAGCACTTACTATTAAATCCGGCGGTAAAAATCCCAACTGACTTGATATACTATATCGTGCCCGATCAATATGTGCCGGAATAAATATTCCATTGAGAAATCTTACTTTTTCAGCAATCTCATCGATTGATTTATCCAGTCCTACAATCAACAACCTTTCCTCCTCACCTTCAATATTATTGTTCTCATCCACCCATACCTGATCTCCGAAAAGCTCGGGTTTATTTTTAACTACCGGGAGACATGAATCCAAATACTCCTGAAAATCACTCAATAGGTCATCATTTTCAAAGAACGCAAGGCAATGCACCTCTTCTTTGGTATTTATCTCAATTCCACATAATACATTAAGGCCTTTTTTCTGACCGAGGTCTCTAATTACCTTACATTGCTTTGTACTGTTGTGGTCGGCGATTCCAATTATGGCTAAACCTTTGTTTAGTGCCTGATTTATAATATTATCGGGACTCATTTCCAAACTAGCACATGGTGATAGTATAGTATGAATATGTAAGTCGGCCCGATACTCTTTCATATAAATTACTTTATCAGTTCGTACAAAGCTCCTGACATTTCAAAGGTTTCCCGATCTGTTCCTAAAATCGGAATTCCTTCTTCATTGCTTTGGTCAACAGCGGCCTTTTCAGGCTTATATCCTTTTACCAAAATAATAGCGGCCACTTCTTTTAATGAAGCTATAGCCATAATATTTTTATGCGTTTGCAGGGTTATCCATACCTCACCTTCATCCACATTCCCCATTACATCGCTCAATAAATCAGACGTATACGCACCTGAAACTTCATTATCGATTCCTTGTTGTCCACAAAAAACTTTCAAGTTGAGTTTCTCAACTAAATCACATACCTTCATTTTTTGCTCCTATTTTACTACAATCTTTACCTAATCTGTCTTTACCCCAGGTTTTCTCAATCAATCGAATAGCATGTTCGCTACTTAACTTTTTGCTTTTTTCCATCATCCGCTGAAGAAAAACACAATTAGATAAGTTGGCTTTATGCTGAACAATATCTTCTGCTAAAGATTGACACTTGGGAGAACCACATGCTCCACAATCAATCCCGGGCAGATAGCACATTAAATTTCTGATACGCTCCATTTTTTTAAGAGCTTCTGAGAAATCCTGATCAAGAGACATAGCAGGAAGTGGATCAACTTTTGAAATAAACAGATCCTTATCCTGTAAAATATCTTTATGCTTTTGCAAAGCATTTTCTTTGTTTTCGTTTTCCAGCTGTTTGGCTCTTATTTTTAGCCTCTCCACGGTTAAAAATCGGTTTCCTTGCAATAGAGCTCCACCTGCACACCCCTGATCACAAGCTCTTAATTCAAGAAAATCGACTTCTGGAATATCATCATTTTCAAGCATCTCCAGAAATTCAATTACATTATGAATCTCATCTACAGCCAGGGAACGCCCTTTCATATGATCTGATTCGCCATGAGTTAAACTCCATTGAACAGCTTTACTTGATAATTGAGGTAAAACAGGAAGATCCTTTAATGAATCCTTTCTGTTTTTTATTTTATGATATAATTTATTGGAAATAAAACTCATATTAATTACTCCGTTAATCGCTTTATTGTCATTTTGACTAAAGCCCTTTATCGCAGCAATTTTAGCAGCACATGGTGTGATATAAAAAATTCCGATTTGATCCTCAGGTATTCCTTTATTCATTAACATTTTTTTGTAAAATGCTGCTGATGCATCAACCGGTGGTTTTACAGATGAAATATTATCAATAAGCCCAGGAAACTTTACTTGAATAAGTCGAACAACAGCAGGACAAAAAGTGGAAATCAATGGCTTCTCATTATTTTTCACTATTTGTTCATTCTCCAAATCATTGATAACATCAACCATAAATTCAGCCTGAAATACATGGGTAAAACCCAGTTCTTTCATTTCGCTAAAAATTTCTTCTTCAGTAATTTTTGTTGGAAACTGCCCTGTAAAAACAGCTGGCACTAAGGCCACCCGATACTCATAGTCAAATATTTTTTCTAAATCATCCTGCTCCACATAAATGGCATCCACAGGACATACCTTGAGGCATTCTCCGCAATCGACGCATCGTTTTTTAAGAATGAGAGCCTTTCCTTCATTAATACGAATAGCTTCAGTAGGACACACGTTCATACAGTGTGTACAACCATAACAAATATCATGGTCAACCTTTAAGGCATGATATATTTGTTGTTTTCCCATTCGCAATCCTATACTACAAATAAGTTTTCATTTCAACCTTAGTACCTTTATCAACTACACTTGATACTTTTAAATCATCAACATTTCTTTTGATATTAGGAAGTCCCATTCCTGCACCAAATCCCATTTCTCGTACTTTGGATGAAGCAGTTGAAAATCCTTCCTGCATGGCCAGATTAATATCTGGAATTCCAGGCCCGTTATCTTCTAAAACGATGTTGATATGTTCAGGACTTATTTTTACTGTTATTATACCTTTAAAGGCATGAGCTACAATATTAACTTCTGCTTCATAAAGCGCAACAACAATTCGTTTAACTATTTTTGGATCAACATTTAACTGCTTCAACGTTTTTTTAACAGCACTGGAAGCGTTGCCTGCCTTTGTAAAATCTCCTCCTTCAACTTCGTATATAAACTCCATTTTATTTTAATAAACTGGTTTTAAGCCCGCTTCATACAGCTTGCCAACTGCATTAAACATTGAATAACTACACTGTAATAATACAACATTATGTTCCTGCGCCAAATTAAGCATTTCGCCAGTTACCTGTTTGTTTCTAACAAATAATACACACTGAATATCAGCCATTTCAACTGTTCTGATCGTTTGCATATTTGCTAACCCGGTAATCAATACCATTTTATCGGTATCCAGCGTAAGCACATCACTCATTAAATCACTGGCAAACCCTCTTTCTATTTCAATGCCGTTATGTCCTTGTCCACTAATTATTTTTGCGTCAAGAATTTCGACTATCTCACTTATTTTCATCTAAACCGAGCTTAATTTCTGAATACGTAAACACGATAACCAATAATCAATTAAAGAAATTTTTCTACAATTAAAATGCAAAATACGGTGTATCTGATGAAAAAAAAAAGTGGTTTTTTATCAAAGACGTTATAAATATCCGATCTAAATAAAATGTAAGGAGATTAAGTATACTTATTTAATGGAAAGAAATAGATTTGGCTTTTTTAAAAAAAATCAACACTCGCATAAACACCTGTATTAATGTACTTTACATCATCACAAGATATAAATTGTTGAATTTCACCAATCACAGGTGATGTAAATAACTATAAACTCAGGCTTATTTTGAGGCAATATAAATTAAGTTAACCTTTCCTGAAGAACGTTCTACTTTACAAAATAGAATTATATATAATCTACAGATACTTCTTTTAAAAATTTATCCTCCAGTAATGATGCAATCCTTTTCACAACAGTTCTTCTTATCTCCAGCTCTACAGGTAAATTAGGATCCTGATGAGCCACATTTATTCTGGTTCCATTTATGATATGTATTTGGTCACTTTCTAAAAACATTTTCACTATTTGATCAGCAGGACCTTTAGAAAAGAAAAAATCCTTTGCGAAGTTCTCCAGAATACGAACCACTTTCCCCAGTGTTAAAATTCCTTCGGTAACCAAATCAATACTCTCCATTTGAGCCGCAGGAGGAAGGTCTGGATCCAACATTTCCAGACTGGCCGAAAATTTTAATCCTAGCTCTCTGGCTATTATTTCAGCGGTGGTTCCTCCACTAACTATTTTCTTACCCCCAAAATTCTGCACCTTCAATGCAAAGTCAGCATCTTTACCTTCTTCATAAGGAGGCCCTGTTATGAATAGTAATTTACGAGGCTCTCTCAAATAAATAATTCCACAAGATGTATCATCTAAAGGACTTCCTCCATCATTTAAGGAGGCCATATTCACTATTTTCTTTGACAATTTATCGGAAGATATAAACGGAGCGTTTTTAACATTTTTCACAATATAGTTTACGGCTTCTTCACGCCCCCATCCAAAAGGTAGTGATTTTGATCCCATTCCTGATTGAACAATACCATCAGACCAAAAGAATATCCGATCTTCCTTTCTTGCTTTAAAATGACAGGTATATAACTTTTTACCTTTATTACGCTGGCTTTCGAGTGTTATTTCTTCCCAACCCGGATCAAAAGGACGATGTGTTCTCATAATTAAACAACGCGGATTATCGTATTCTACAATAGTGGTACTACCCTCGTCATCGATATCAATAATAGTAAACGTTGAATAACTCACCTTTCGAACACTGCACACTGGCAAGGTATTCATAATTATTTCAGCTGTTTTTTGAACCTCTTTATGTTCGATAGTAAAATTAATTGCCATTGATGAAGTTAAAGTGGCTAATACATTTGCCTTAACACCACTTCCCATACCATCAGATAAAACAGTAATGGTTCTTCCGTCCTCTTTTATCCTCCTTGAAATAAATACGTCACCACAAATAAACTCTCCATGATGGTTATTCTGACAACAATTAATGTCTAAGTAAAAATCTGGTTCTTTAACTTCCATGACTATCCCCAACCTTTTGAGCTTCTATTATTGAGTTTAATACTTTTTCTGTTTTAGATGCGCTTTCTCCCAATAAGAATGCGATCTGCTGAACAGTTTGTAAGTTATCCCGAATTACTGATCTAGCCCTATTAATTACTTCCTCTCTCCTAACTTCCGGAGCTGTTAAATCGCGTATTATTCCGCCTACTATTTGATGTTTTTTAATGGTAAATACGGATACATTTAGAATATTTTCTCCAACTGTAGTATCTCTGTTAATAATTTCCTGACCGGTTTGCAATACTGTTGAAAATAACTTTCCAAATGGCAATAAACTATTGATGTCAGCACCTTTTAATCCTGGTATTACCTCATTCAATTGTTTAGCATCATCCCCCATCATATCAACAAAACAAAGGTTAGATTCAATGATATTTAAATCAGAGTCTACCATAACTACTCCTGCTCTAATTTTGTTGAGCATGGCAGTAATTGTTTCTGCAGCTTCTTTTGCGGATTTTCCTTCCTTTCTGGCTCTCTCTTCACTATCTTTTAAGGCTTCTTTTGTATTCTTTAAATTTTCATTTGCTGCATGTACTTTATTAATGTATGTATGAAGTTTTTTTATGGAATAGGAATAACACATTTCAAAATTGGTTAATCCCTGACAATAAGCAACTGCAAATTCTTTACAACTTGGATATCCACATGCACCACATCCCAACTGATCCCGAATATCACTTTTCCCCATATCATGCAACACTCTTTGCACTTCTGCTTCAGAAGGTTGAGGTAAACGCCGATCAGAAACTTTAAACGATCGTGACAGATCCAAATCGTTAAATTCCTTCATATCAGCTTTCCACTGATCAACGTCAAAGCCTTTTATTCTTTTCTCCACATATTGTACAATATTAGACTGACGCATAAACTTTTTACCTCCGGAAGACATTCCTGGCCCCATTGAGCAACCTTCGCAGTAATATAAATCTATATGTTGATTTAGGTTTGTATCTTCTGAAAATTCTTTAAGCGAAGCAATAAAATCATCTCTACCATCAGCACAAATTATGCTACTGCCCAATAAATCCTGAGACATATCAACAGATTGCCACAGCCCATGACTAATTGGATATAACCCACCTTTCCTGCCCACGGGAGGATCAAAGTCACTGAATTCAACAGATGCTTCACTGATCTTATGCGAATCAAACATTTTTCTTAATTCCTGAAAAGTAACTACTGCATCCACTTTTCCATTGGTTGAAGAAAAATTCCTGACATCATCCTTTGCTGAAACACAAGAGGTGATGTACACAATCCTGGTATCTTTACCATATTTTTGTCTCATCACTTTTGCCATCGCAATAAAAGGAGGAACAATTGGAGCCAGATTTCCGACAAGATTTGGACGGTATTTCTCAACAAAGAAGCGTACCGGAGGACAATGAGTAGTTAAATAATATCTTCCTTGAAAATTGCCAAACAACTCCTTATATTTTTGTGCAACCAGATCTACCCCAAATGCCACTTCACTGACCAAACTAAAACCCAAAGCCCTAATCATAGCCACAAACTTCCGATAATCAGAAATATCACTAAATTCAGCAGAAACAGCAGGATCACATATGGCAGCAACCTCTACTTCTTCATTTAGCAACTCTAATACATTTTTCTTTTCATCCCTAAATTCAATTGCATTTTGAGCGCAAACAACAACACAATTCCCACAGCCTATACACTTGTTATGTATAATATTTGCATGGTTATCAGCAATTTTAATTGCCTTTGCCGGACACGCACGTATACATGTAAAACTCAAATTGCATTTTTCCTTATCTACTTCAATTAACGGTGCCATACATTAACCTCTTTACACATTAAAATATTTTGCTAAAATATCATAAACCTTTTCAGAACTTACAGTGCAATATTGCTCATCATCGATTTTTAAAACCGGTCCTATTTCACAATTACCAGTACATAACTCTCCTCTAAAAAAAACTGATTCTTCCAAGTGGTGTTCTGCCAGAAATTTTTTCACAATTAATAAGATTTCTTTATTTCCCCTGCTAAAACAAGAGCTCCCCATACAGATGGTTATAGAATGTTCATTATGCATACCGCTTTCTAAAATATTAAATTGGCTGGTTTATTATAACCTTAAATGTTAATCCGTCATCTTACCAAAAAAATGACTGCCTGAATAATCAGACAGTCAAATTTACACATATCTATTAAAATCGTTACTATTAATACCTGTTTCTTTCTGTATAAGAAGTATGCAATAATTCATGTGATTTATGACCTAATGGCTTTTTTAAAAATTCCTCATAAAGTTTTACAACTTCAGGATTTTCATGTGATTTTCGTATTGGCTTTCCTGCATCCTCCTGGTAAATAGCCTTGCTTCTTTGCTTTCGAATTTCCAGATTAGTAGGAATAGGTTGACCTCCTCCTCCCAGGCAACCACCCGGACATGCCATAATTTCTATAAAATGATAATTTGATAGGCCTTTCTTCACATTATCCATTACTTTTTTTGCATTGGCTAATCCATGAGCAACACAAGTTTTTAATTCAACTCCATCCAAAAAACTCCATTCCGGAAGTGGATCCTCTATCTTAATACTAGCCTCTTTCACTTCCTTCATTCCACGCACTGGAACAATATTTAAACCTTCAAATGGGACTTCTCTTCCGGTAACAACCTCATATGCTGTTCTTAAAGCGGCCTCCATAACACCTCCTGTAGCCCCGAAAATCACTGCAGCTCCAGAAGATTTGCCCATTATAGAATCGAATTCTTCATTTTCTAAGGATTGAAAATCGATACCTGCCTGATCAATCATCCTACCCAACTCTCTGGTTGTCAGAACTAAATCTACATCCCGATATCCACTTGCATGCATTTCCGGTCTGTTTGCCTCATATTTTTTAGCAGTACAAGGCATTATTGAAACAGATACAATAGATTCCGGATCCACCTTGATTTTTTGTGCATAAAATGTTTTAACCAAAGCACCAAACATTTGCTGAGGAGATTTTGCTGTTGATACGTTGGGTAATAAATCCGGATACATATGTTCAATGTATTTAATCCATCCCGGAGAACAAGATGTAGTCATCGGTAATTTAACCTCTGGATTCTTATCCACCAAAACAGCTTTCAATCTTTGAAGTAACTCATTTCCCTCCTCGATAATAGTAAGGTCCGCTGTAAAATCGGTATCTAACACCGAATCAAAACCTAACCTGCGAAGAGCTGCAACCATTTTACCTGTCACAATATTTCCCGGTTTCATACCTAAAGCTTCTCCTAGCGCTATACGCACAGCTGGTGCAGTTTGAACTACCAAATGCTTCTCTGGATTATTGATTGCAGACCAAACTTCATCGATATAATTTCTTTCAATGAGTGCTCCCGTAGGACATCTGTTTACACATTGCCCACAATTAGTACAAACCACTTCATACATTGGTTTTTCGAAAAATGAAGAAACCTTCATATGCTCACCTTTATAGGCAACCGTTAGTGCTCCAATATTCTGAAGTTGATCACAAGTTCGAACACATCGCTGACACCGTATACATTTAGAGTCATCTTTAATTATGGAAGGAGAAAAATAATCGGTTGAATATTCTTTAAGAGGAACCAAATCAATCAACGTATCTTCACCAATTAAATATTCTGATGATAAGTTTTGTAATTCGCAATTCCCATTTTTATAACACCTTGTACATTCTGCCCTATGTTCAGAAACCAATAAATCTACAACATGCTTTCTGGCATTTCGAACTTTAAGGCTGTTTGTCAATATTTCCATTCCTTCTGATGCAGGAGTTGCACACGACGGAATTAATCTATCACTCCCCATTTGTTCAACAACACAAACTCTGCAATTTCCTGCTACGCACAAATCTTCATGATAGCATAAGGTTGGTATTTTAATTTTCAATTTTTTTGCTGCTTCCAAAATAGTAGAACCAGCATCAACACTGACTTGTATATGATCGATAACTAAATTAATCTTACTCATAATATGATAATTAATGGTTAATAAATCATTTCTTCTTTGAAATTTTCTACTATTGATGAAAATGAATTCGCAACGGATTGCCCAAGTCCACATTTAGCAGTTATCCTCATATTTTCAGCTAATTCCAATAATCGATCTAAATATTCAGAAGATCTTTCTCCTTTTTTAACAGCTTCTATTCCTAATAAAAGTTGTTGTGTCCCAACCCTACAAGGAGTGCACTGACCACAACTCTCTTCAACAAAAAAGTTGAGATAATTATGCAATACATTATACATACTGCGTGAGGAATTAAAAATCATCATTGATCCTCCTGTAGGCAGTGAAACACCGGTAAGTTTACCTTGATAACCGATCATTGTTTTATCAAATTTTTTCCGGGGAACGCAGAAGCCTGAGGCACCCCCAACTTGAACAGCTTTGGCATCGCCATCTCCAAAATCTTCAACAAATTTTTGGACTGACATACCAAATTCCAATTCATATATTCCCGGAATAGGTGTATCTCCTGAAATTGAAAAAACTTTAGATCCGCGTGAATCTTGTACTCCAAGATCCCTGAATTTTTCTGATCCATATTTAAAAATCGCATAGGTATGTGCCAACGTTTCAACATTATTAATAACTGTTGGCATTTTTCTATATCCGGATTTTGTAGGATAAGGAGGTTTATTTCTTGGTTCCCCCCTTCCTCCTTCCATACTCTCAAATAAAGCCGTTTCTTCACCACATATATATGCTCCGCTTCCTAAGAAAATCTTTACTCGAAAATCGAAACCAATTTTATTTAGCATTACATGGAAATCATCAATGACTTCATTGAGCGAATTAACCAGATATTTATACTCACCTCTTAAGTAAATAAATCCTTCATGTGCTCCAATAACTTTAGCACATATTGCCATTGCAACCAGAACTTTATGAGGTACAGTTGATAATATTTCTCTATCCTTAAAAGTACCGGGTTCTCCTTCATCAGCATTACAAATTACACACTTAAAGTCAGCCTCTTCTTCTGAAGCTACTTTCCACTTCAAACCTGTAGGATAACCTGCACCACCTCTACCTTTTAGTCCTGATGATATTAAATCGTTTATTATTTCGTGATTAGATCTGTTATATGTCTTCGTTAAAATTAACTCAGCATCATGTTCATTTTTAAAAATGAGATCCAATCTTTTTAGATTTTTCGTTGCCATAATTAATTAATTTAGATCGGGATTAGCACTGCTTATTGTTTCTTTCTCAGAATAGGATTGCAAAACTCCTCTTACTTTTTCGGGAGTAAGTTCTGTATAGGGAGTATCATTGATTAAAATTGCAGGACCTTTATGGCATTGTCCCAAACAATTTGTTTCTAATAGGGTGAATTTTCCATCATGAGTTGTTTCCCCTATTTTAATCTTTAAAATCTTTTCTAATTCATGTATAATCTGTTTTTTACCATGCATCATACAAGTAATTGTTTTACATACTCGAATAACATTCTTACCCATTGGTTTTGTATTTAGAAATGAGTAAAATGAAGCGGTACCGAACACTCTGGCCGCTGAGATATCTAATTCTTTGGCAATTTCAACCATTGCTTCCTCTGAGAGATAACTATTTTTTTCAACCACCCCTTGTAGTATGGGCAAGAGACTTTCCTGATATCGACCATACTTATTGGCCAATGATTTAACTAGGTTAGTAATTTCTGTCATAATACTCGATTTTGGTAATAAACGCTTAATTAGAGAATTTTTTCTTTAATTTAATAAATTTCAAAAACTATAAGCATGACATTTATCATGTTTACCTATCTAATCCGATTGGAAATCACTTCTGATTATACTATATTTTTTACTTACAAAAAGTGACAAAATGAGTTTGAAACTATTTGTATGGATATTGTAAAACCTATATTTTTACGTCAAATCAACAGTATATGATTAATAAAAAGCTTTACCATAAAATTGCACAAGGAGAGCATCAAAAACAGGATTTCAAATTTGCAATTAACGATTCTAAAAAAATTGCCCGGTCAATTGCAGCCTTTGCTAATACTGATGGTGGAAGCTTATTATTAGGGGTAAAGGATAATGGTAAAATTGTTGGTATTACTACAGAGGAAGAGTACTACATGATTGAGTCTGCCGCCCAGATGTATTGTAAACCACCTGTTCCGTTTGAAGTATTTAAATGGAAAAGTGAAGGAAAAACAGTATTGGAGATCCATATCCCTAAAAGTGAAAATAAACCACATAAAGCGCCAAACAAAGAAGGTAAATATATGGTTTATGTTAGAGTTGACGATCAAAACTTATTGGCAAATAAAATTCTTTTAGAATATTGGAAGGCACTTAAAAAAGATAAAAACCGACTTTTAAAATTAGACCATCCTGAAAAATTTTTACTAGATTATCTGGAAGAAAATCAATCCATTACATTTTCAAGATTTTACAAACAGGCTAAGATTTCGAGATATAGAGCAGAGAAAATACTGGTAAGTTTATTATGTATGAAGGTAATTGAAATTCATATTACTGAGAAACAAGCATTTTATACCTTAAGGGAAAAGAATTAATTAATTATTATTTCGTTTCTTTTGAATAGAGAAGATACTTATCACGAAGTTTGCTATAATTTGATAAATCTTTCTCCCACTTCACCTTAATATCATTTTCAGAAACACCCTCCTTAATATCTTCAATCAGCGAACTATTACCCGCCAATAAGTTAAACCAACGTTCATTTAACTTAAATTCAGGGTCATCCTTAAATCGACGATAAAAATCAATGAAGTAGCTTATCGTAAAATTAGGTATTCTTTTTTCTTTTCTTAAATCCAAGCCAAAGCAAGTTTTATCCTTTTGTTTTGGATTTTTAGCCATTCCTAAAATACTTTTAGGTGTAAATGAAAATGACCCGGCCTCAGGGGCAGGAAAACCTATTACTTGAAATGGATACATTGTACCTCTTCCGATACTTACTCCGGTTGCCTCAAAAAAACACAATGAAGGATACAAACGTACTGACAAATAATTTGGCAAATTTGGTGAAGGTTTAACAGGTAATTCGTATATAGTATTGTGATTCCAGTTTAATATTTTCACAACTGTTAAATCACATTTTTGTGCGGATGAAAGCCAACTTTCATTATTAATCATATTGGCTAATTCACCTACGGTTAATCCGTGAACTACAGGTATTGGATGCATTCCTACAAAGGACTTACACTCCATATCCAAAACAGGCCCATCAAAATAATCACCATTAGGATTGGGCCTGTCTAAAACTATTAACGGGATTGAACGTTCAGCACAGGCCTCCATGATGTAGTGAAGCGTGCTTATATAAGTATAAAATCTTACCCCAACATCTTGCAAGTCAAATACAACAACATCAAGTCCAGACATTTGTTGACCAGACGGTTTTTTATTACTTCCATATAAAGAAATAACTGGTATTCCAGTTTCTTCATCGATATAATTAGCAATATATTCTCCGGCATCTTTGCTTCCCCTGAAACCATGTTCGGGGGCAAATATCTTTTGAATATTAACCTGACAACTTAATAAGGTATCTATTAAATGATTATCATTTATAATTGAAGAATGATTTACCAAAAGACCAACTCTTTTCTCTTTTAAATAAGGCAAATATTCTTCAAGTTGATATGCACCTGGCAATACAGTTTTGATTGTTTGAGACGAACCTGCACAGGCAAACAAACTACATATTAAACAAGTTATAAATAATAATCTCAACATAAAAAATCAGGCTTGCGGAGTTGAACCTCCAAAATTCATCGGGATATTTCCTGCTGGATTTTCTTCTATATTTTTAATAGGTCCATGCATAGATTCAAATCTCTGAATATTATCTTTTAAAGCCATCATTAGCCTCTTTGCATGCTCAGGAGTAATAACTATTCTTGATTTAACCTGTGCTTTAGGAATACCTGGCATAACACGAATAAAATCCAATACAAATTCAGATGGAGAATGGGTTATAACCGCCAAATTAGAATATACACCTTGAGCAACTTCTTCGTTTAACTCAATGTTCAGTTGATTTTTATTTTTTTTATCTTCCATAGCTTTTTTTTTATAAAAATATAAACTCATTTGAAATTAAAAAAGGGAAGCATACAATACTTCCCTTTAATTTTATTTAGAACGAAATATTGACTATTCCTCTTCTACTTCTGTTTTAACAACAAGCTTATCAAACTCTTCCTTTGATCCAACAACAAGATTTTTCAGTACTCTTTGTCCTGTTCCTGCAGGAATTAAGTGACCACAAATTACATTTTCCTTCAATCCTTCAAGTTGATCTACCTTACCCGAGATTGCTGCTTCATTAAGAACTTTAGTTGTTTCCTGGAAGGAAGCTGCTGACATAAAGCTCTTGGTTTGCAATGCTGCTCTTGTAATTCCTTGTAAAACCTGACTTGATGTTGCAGGAACTGCATCACGTGATTCAACTAATTTTAAGTCTTTACGCTTAAGTTGAGAATTTTCATCTCTCAATCGACGTGCAGTAATAATTTGACCTGCGCGAAGATTTTCAGAATCACCTGGATCAACAACAACCTTTTTACTATAGATGTTGTCGTTCTCATGCATGAATTCTAGTTTATCAACAATCTGTTTTTCCAGAAATTTAGTATCCCCCTGATCAACAATATCAACCTTACGCATCATCTGACGAACAATGATTTCAAAGTGCTTATCATTAATCTTCACACCCTGTAAACGATATACATCCTGCACCTCATTTACAATATATTCCTGAACTGCTGTAGGCCCCATAATATGAAGAATATCTGAAGGAGTAGTAGCACCATCAGATAATGGAATACCAGCTCTCACATAATCGTTTTCCTGTACCAGAATTTGTTTTGATAATGGAACCAGATATTTCTTCACCTGACCATTTTTGGATGTTACGATAATTTCACGATTACCACGTTTAATTTTACCGAAAGTAACTTCACCATCAATTTCAGATACTACTGCAGGGTTAGATGGATTACGTGCTTCAAATAACTCAGTTACACGAGGTAAACCTCCGGTAATATCACCTGCTTTACCAATAGCTCTTGGTATTTTAGCAACAATCTCTCCAATACTAGCTTTAGAACCTTCATCAACTGAAACGTGAGCTCCTACAGGAAGGTTAAAAGATTTAAGAATCTCTCCAGAATCATCAACTATTTTTAAGGACGGATTTTTAGTTTTATCCCTTGTTTCAATAATTACCTTCTCACGGAAACCAGTTTGCTCATCCGATTCTTCTTTATAGGTAACACCTTCAAGCATGTTATCGAAACTTACTGTTCCTGCTTTTTCAGAAACAATTACAGCATTATATGGATCCCACTCACTAATTAAATCTCCTGCTTTAACTTCAGCTCCATTTTTCACATAAAGTTTTGAACCATATGAAATAGGATGATTCGCTAAAGCAATATTTGTATTTTTATCAATAATTCGTAGTTCAGCCAATCGACCAATTACTATATCAATATCTTTATTTGTTTCATCTTTTACCGGAACTGTTCTCAACTCTTCAATCTCCACAACACCATCATATTTAGCGATAATACTACTTTCCGATGAAATGTTACCTGCTGTACCCCCTACGTGGAAAGTACGAAGTGTTAGCTGAGTTCCCGGTTCTCCAATTGACTGAGCAGCAATAACACCAACTGCCTCTCCAATATGCACAAAACTACCAGTAGCAAGGTTTCTACCATAACATTTTGCACATACACCAACTTTTGATTCACAGGTTAGTACTGATCGAATTTCAACTCTTTCAAGTGGAGAATCCTCAATAATTCTTGATTTAACTTCATCAATTTCTTCACCTGACTCAACAATTAATTCTCCTGAGGTTGGATGGTATACATCATGAACTGATACTCTACCAAGAATTCTTTCATATAATGTTGCAACAACATCCTCATTATTTTTAATAGCTGAAGCTGTAAGTCCTCTTAAAGTACCACAATCATTTTCTGTGATAATAACATCTTGTGATACATCTACCAAACGACGAGTAAGATACCCCGCATCGGCTGTTTTAAGTGCTGTATCCGCAAGACCTTTACGAGCACCGTGAGTAGAGATAAAGTATTCAAGAACAGACAGTCCCTCTTTAAAGTTAGAAAGAATCGGGTTTTCAATAATTTGACCACCTTCAGCTCCAGACTTCTGTGGCTTTGCCATCAATCCCCTCATACCTGATAACTGACGAATCTGTTCCTTTGAACCCCTCGCTCCTGAATCAAGCATCATATATACAGAGTTGAAACCTTGTCTATCTGAACTTAACTGAGTCATCAAAGTATTTGTTAAACGAGCGTTAACATGAGTCCAGATATCAATAATCTGGTTGTAACGTTCATTATTCGTAATGAATCCCATGTTATAGTTATTCAAAACTTCTTCAACCTCTGCATAACCTTCCTCAACCATTTTCACTTTGACTTCAGGAATAATTACGTCACCAAGATTAAAGGACAATCCACCTTCGAATGCCATTCTATAACCAAGGTTTTTAATATCATCAAGAAAGGCAGCAGTACGTGGTGTACCACATATCTTTTGAACTCTACCGATAATATCACGAAGTGCCTTTTTGGTTAATACATCATTAATAAACCCTGACTCTCTTGGAGCAAATTCATTAAATAATATTCTACCTACTGTTGATTCTATAATCTGGAGTTCAGGTTCATAATTTTTATTTAAATCATAACCTTTCACTTTCACAATTGCATGTAAATCAACTTTGCCTTCGTTATATGCAATTTTAACTTCTTCAAGAGAATAAAATGTTAGTCCTTCACCTTTGGCTCCTTCACGAGCCTTGGTCATATAATACAGACCTAATACCATATCCTGAGATGGAACTGTAATCGGAGCTCCATTAGCAGGGTTAAGGATATTTTGTGAAGCTAACATCAACATCTGTGCTTCAAGAATTGCGGCATTTCCTAAAGGAAGGTGTACAGCCATCTGGTCACCATCAAAGTCGGCATTAAATGCCGCACAAGCGAGTGGATGTAACTGAATTGCCTTACCCTCAATAAGTTTTGGCTGAAATGCCTGAATACCTAAACGGTGAAGAGTTGGAGCACGGTTAAGAAGAACAGGATGTCCTTTTAACACATTCTCTAAAATATCCCATACTACAGGATCTTTTCTATCAACTATTTTTTTGGCTGATTTTACAGTCTTAACAATCCCTCTTTCAATTAACTTTCGAATAACGAAAGGTTTGTACAGTTCCGCAGCCATTCCTTTTGGAAGACCACATTCATGCATCTTTAACTCAGGACCTACAACAATAACTGAACGTGCAGAATAATCAACCCTTTTACCTAATAAGTTCTGACGAAAACGACCTTGCTTTCCTTTTAAGCTATCACTTAAAGATTTCAAAGGACGATTAGCATCAGTTTTAACAGCATTAGCCTTACGTGAATTATCGAATAAAGAATCAACTGATTCCTGAAGCATACGTTTTTCATTACGCAAAATAACCTCAGGAGCTTTAATCTCAATTAATCTTTTTAAACGATTATTTCTGATAATTACTCTTCTATATAAATCATTAAGATCAGATGTAGCAAATCTACCCCCATCCAAAGGGACTAATGGTCTTAACTCTGGTGGAATAACAGGAACCACTTTTACAACCATCCATTCGGGTCGGTTTCTACCAACAGATTCTCTGAATGATTCAACAACTTGTAAACGCTTTAACGCTTCGTTTTTACGTTGTTGAGAAGTTTCTGTATTTGCTTTATGTCTTAAATCATATGATAATCCATCCAAATCTAACCTTGCCAAAATCATGTGGAGTGCATCTGCACCCATCTTAGCAATAAACTTATTAGGATCATCATCTTCTAAATATTGATTTTCCTTAGGAAGGGTATCCAGAATATCTAAATACTCTTCTTCTGTAAGAAAATCCATATACTGAATACCATCTTCAGCCTTAATACCAGCTTGAATTACAACATATCTTTCATAATAGATAATTGAATCCAATTTTTTAGTAGGTAATCCTAAGAGGTATCCTATTTTATTTGGTAAAGATTTGAAATACCAAATATGTGCAACCGGTACAACAAGAGAAATATGCCCCATTCTCTCACGACGCACTTTTTTCTCTGTCACCTCAACTCCACATCGGTCACAAACAATACCACGGTATCTAATTCTTTTATATTTACCACAGTGACACTCATAATCCTTAACTGGTCCGAAAATTCTTTCACAGAATAATCCGTCTCTTTCAGGTTTATAAGTTCTATAATTGATGGTCTCCGGTTTTAAAACCTCACCACTAGATCTTTCAAGAATCTCTTCAGGTGAAGCTAATCCGATAGAGATTTTTGTAAAATTACTCTTTACTTTCTGATCTCTTCTGAATGCCATATGTCGACTTCTATTAAATTTAAAACAAATAAGGCAATCATTGAATAATGAATATCATTATTCAATGATAGTAAGGCTTTAATCAAGATTTACACTTAAACCAAGACCTCTAAGCTCATGTAATAACACGTTCAATGATTCAGGAATACCTGGTTGAGGCAATGAGTCACCTTTTACTATAGCTTCATAAGCCTTAGCACGTCCCATAACATCATCAGACTTAACTGTTAGTATTTCCTGTAGAATATTAGCTGCACCAAAAGCTTCCAGTGCCCAAACTTCCATCTCACCAAAACGCTGTCCACCAAATTGGGCTTTACCTCCAAGAGGTTGCTGAGTAATAAGTGAGTATGGACCAATGGAACGAGCGTGCATCTTATCCTCAACCATATGACCTAATTTAAGCATATAAATTACACCAACGGTTGCAGGCTGGTGGAATCTGTTTCCTGTACCACCATCATAAAGATAACTCTTACCATATTCAGGAACTCCAGCTTTTGTAGTCCACTCTTCCATATCATCGAATTTTGCTCCATCAAAAATAGGTGTTGCAAATTTCACTCCCAGTTCTTTACCTGCCCAACCAAGAACAGTTTCATAAATCTGCCCAAGGTTCATCCTTGATGGTACCCCAAGTGGATTTAGAACAATATCAACAGGTGTTCCATCTTCAAGGAATGGCATATCTTCCACACGAACAATCCTGGAAACAATACCTTTGTTTCCGTGTCGTCCTGCCATCTTATCGCCTACAGTAATCTTACGCTTTTTGGCAATATAAACTTTCGCCAGTTGAACAATACCAGCTGGTAGTTCATCACCAATAGTAAGATTGTATTTTTGACGTTTTTCTTTAGCCTCGTATTCCTGGAATTTTAACAGGTAATTATGGATTAATTTCTGAACTAATTCATTCTTATCAGTATCTGTAGTCCACTTATTTGGATCGATATTATGATAGTCGATATCCATCAAGATCTTTTGTGTAAATTTCGTTCCTTTTGAAACAACATCTACCCCAAAATAATCCTGAACTCCTTGTGATGTTTTTCCATTCACAAGACTAAATAATTTATCAACTAATCTATTTCTAAGATCGGCAACAGAACGATCAAACTCCTCATCAATTTTTGCGATTAATGGTTTATCTGAAGATCTTGCTTTTCTATCTTTAATAATCCTTGAGAATAGTTTCTTATTGATAACAACACCTGATAAAGAAGGTGAAGCTTTTAAAGAAGCATCTTTAACATCTCCAGCCTTTTCTCCAAAAATAGCTCTAAGAAGTTTTTCTTCCGGTGTTGGATCACTTTCGCCTTTCGGAGTAATTTTACCAATTAGAATATCGCCTGGTTTAACATGAGCACCTACTCTAATTAATCCATTCTCATCAAGATCTTTTGTTGCTTCTTCACTAACATTTGGTATATCAGATGTTAATTCCTCTAAACCACGCTTAGTATCTCTAACTTCAAGTGAATATTCATCAATATGTACAGAAGTAAAGATATCCTCACGAACAACTTTTTCTGAAATTACAATCGCATCCTCAAAGTTATAACCTTTCCATGGCATAAATGCCACTTTTAGGTTACGACCTAATGCCAACTCACCCTTTTCAGTAGAGTATCCTTGTGTTAATATTTCACCTTTTGTTACACGTTGACCAGGAACCACCATTGGTTTTAGATCAATACATGTATTCTGGTTTGTTTTCTGAAATTTATTGATTCTATATCTTTGTGTTTCTGAATTAAAGCTTACAAACTTCTCATCTTCACTAAGATCATACTTAATTACAATTTCATCTGCATCAACATATTCAATAACACCATCTTTTTCAGCAACAATATTAGTTCTTGAATCTCTGATTAATTTACCTTCAAGTCCTGTACCTACAATCGGAGCCTCTGGTCTTAATAATGGAACTGCCTGACGCATCATGTTTGATCCCATCAAGGCACGGTTCGCATCATCATGCTCAAGGAATGGAATTAATGAAGCAGCCACCGAGGCAATTTGGTTTGGTGCCACATCCATTAAATGGATTTCATCTGGTGAAGAAACTGGATAATCAGCCTCCAAACGAGCTTTTATACGTTGGTTAACGAAATTACCTTCCTCATCTAATGGAGCATTCGCTTGTGCAATAATTAATTCTTCTTCTTCCTCTGCACTTAAATAAGATACCCCTTCAGCAGATAAATCAACCTTACCATTTGTTACTTTTCGATATGGTGTTTCAATAAAACCTAAATCATTGATTTTAGCAAAAACACATAACGAAGATATTAGACCGATATTTGGTCCTTCAGGTGTTTCAATTGGACACAAACGACCATAATGCGTATAGTGAACGTCCCTTACTTCGAAACCTGCTCTTTCACGTGAAAGACCTCCAGGTCCTAAAGCTGACATTCTTCGTTTATGAGTTATCTCAGCTAATGGATTTGTTTGATCCATAAATTGAGATAATGCATTTGTTCCAAAGAAACTATTTATTACGGAAGACAATGTTTTACTATTGATTAATTCAATAGGAGTAAAAACTTCATTGTCTCTAACATTCATTCTTTCACGAATGGTACGAGCCATACGTGCTAAACCAACACCAAATTGATTACCAAGCTGTTCTCCAACAGTACGTACCCTTCTGTTACTTAAGTGGTCAATATCATCCACTTCTGTTTTTGAGTTTATTAGCTCAATTAAGTATTTGATAATTTGAATAATATCTGATTTGGTCAATACTTTCGTATCAATATCGGTTTCCAAACCAAGTTTCTTATTCAATCTATAACGCCCTACTTCTCCTAAGTCATAACGTTTGTCAGAAAAGAATAATTTATCGATAACGTCACGTGCTGTTGACTCATCAGGTGGCTCAGCATTTCTTAACTGACGATAAATATGCAGGACAGCTTCTTTTTCTGAGTTACAAGGATCTTTTTGAAGCGTATTGTATATAATAGCAAAATCAGAAAGATTCTGGTTTTCTTTATGCAACAGAATTGTTTTTGCACCAGAATCAATAATTTCTTCTATATGTTCTTGTTCAATAATAGTTTCACGATCGATAATAACTTCGTTACGCTCAATTGAAACTACTTCACCGGTATCTTCATCCACAAAATCTTCTATCCAGGTTTTAAGAACACGAGCAGCTAATTTTCTGCCCACAACTTTCTTAAGTCCAGATTTTGAAACTTTAATTTCATCGGCTAAATCAAAGATTTCAAGAATTTCTTTATCACTTTCGTATCCAATGGCACGAAGTAATGTGGTTACAGGTAATTTCTTTTTCCTATCAATATAGGCATACATTACACTGTTAATATCTGTAGCAAACTCTATCCACGACCCTTTAAATGGAATAATTCGTGCGGAATAAAGTTTTGTACCATTTGCGTGTGTACTTTGACCAAAGAATACACCTGGTGAGCGGTGTAGCTGAGACACTACAACTCTTTCTGCACCATTAATGATAAAGCTACCTTTATCTGTCATATATGGAACAGTTCCAAGATATACATCTTGTACTACTGTATCAAAATCTTCATGTTCCGGATCGGTACAATATAACTTAAGTTTAGCCTTTAAAGGTACACTAAAGGTAAGTCCTCTTTCAATACATTCCTGAAGACTATATCGTGGAGGATCAATACCGAAATCAAGAAATTCAAGTACAAAGTTGTTTCTTGTATCGGTTATCGGAAAATTTTCCATAAAGACTTGATGTAAGCCTTCTACTTTCCTTTCCTCGGGAGTGGTTCCTTGTTGAAAGAACTCTCGGAATGATTTTAATTGTACTTCAAGAAAATCAGGATAATCTAACTGATTTTTTATAGAAGCAAAGCTAATCCTTTCGCTTGTGGTATTTGGAGTCATCTATCAGCAAATTTATTGAACTTATAACATAAAAGCATAAAAAGGCTTAGGAACTTATCGCCGATAAGTCCCTAAACCGTTCCCTATATAAAGGTAGTAATAATTACTTAAGTTCAACTTCTGCTCCAGCCTCTGTTAATTGAGATTTTAACGCTTCAGCTTCTTCTTTAGAAATTTTTTCTTTCAATGGTGCAGGAGCTTTGTCAACTAATTCTTTAGCTTCTTTTAGTCCAACGCCTGTCATTTCTTTAACAAGCTTTACAATAGCTAGTTTTGATGAACCAGCTGATTTAAGAATTACATCAAATTCAGTTTGCTCTTCAGCAGCACCGGCATCACCACCAGCGGCAGGACCAGCAACAGCTACAGCTGCAGCAGCAGGTTCAATACCGTATTCTTCTTTAAGGATCTCTGCAAGTTCGTTAACGTCTTTTACTGTTAGGTTAACTAGTTCTTCTGCAAGCTTCTTTAAATCTGCCATTTCTTTATTTATTAAAATATTAATTTTTACTTTTTTTTATTCTCTTTCTGCTAGTGTTTGTAAAACACCATGTATTGTTGAGCCACCTGATTGAAGTGCTGAAATAACATTCTTCGCTGGTGACTGTAATAGAGCAACGATATCTCCAATAAGTTCGTCCTTAGATTTAATGTTAACAAGAGCTTCTAAATTCTCTTCGCCAACATATATACATTCTTCAACGTAAGCACCTTTTAAAACTGGTTTTTTGTTTGCCTTACCAAACTCTTTTATAAGTTTAGCAGGAACATTACCTACGTTTGAGAAGAATATAGCTGAAGAACCAACTAATGTATCGTATAATTGTTCATACTCTCCTTCTACGCTTTCAAGAGCTTTAATGAATAAGGTATTTTTAACCATCATCATTTTTATCTCTTTTTTGAAGCATTCTCTTCGAAGGGAACTAGTTTTACCTGAATCCATACCACCTGCATCTACAACATAAAAATGTGAGAATTCAGCAATATTATCAGCAAGTTCTTTTACAAGTAAGCTTTTATCTTCCTTATTCATGATTCCTTTTTCTTCTGTTAGTTAAACATTAGGCTTCAGCCGCTTTGGCTTCAACACGAATACCCGGACTCATAGTACTTGAAAGACTAATGCTTTTAATGTAAGTACCTTTAGCTGAAGATGGTTTAAGTTTATTAATTACGTTTAAAAACTCTTTTGCATTTTCAACAATTTTGCTCTCATCAAAGGATACTTTTCCTATAGAAGCATGAATAATACCGAATTTATCAACTTTAAAGTCAATCTTACCCGCTTTTACTTCATTTACAGCCTTACCGATATCCATTGTTACTGTACCACTCTTAGGATTTGGCATAAGACCGCGAGGACCTAAAACACGTCCTAATTGTCCTACTTTAGCCATCACACTTGGCATAGTAATAATAACATCAATATCAGTCCAACCGCCTTTGATTTTTTCCACGTATTCATCCAATCCAACGAAATCAGCACCTGCACTTTTTGCTTCTTCTTCCTTATCAGGAGTACATAAAACAAGTACACGAACTTCTTTTCCTGTTCCATTTGGCAAGGTACAAATACCTCTAACCATTTGGTTTGCTTTTCTTGGATCAACACCTAACCGTACATCAACATCTATCGAAGCATCAAATTTTGTTGTGGTAATTTCTTTTACCAATTTGGCTGCTTCCTCAAGCGAATATTGCTTTCCGGCTTCGATTTTATCTAACGCTAACTTCTTATTCTTTGTTAGTTTTGTCATAACTCCAAAATGGTATTAATTAATTATCACCAGGGAATTCACCATCAATAGTGATACCCATACTTCTGGCAGTTCCAGCAACCATCTTCATACCGGAGCTTACAGTAAAACAATTCAAATCTGCCATTTTATCCTCAGCAATAGCCTTTACTTGATCCCATGATACAGATCCAACCTTTTTACGGTTAGGTTCTGCAGAACCACTTTTCAGCTTTGCAGCATCTAATAGTTGAACAGCTGCTGGAGGTGTTTTAATAACGAAATCAAATGATTTGTCAGTATACACCGAAATAACAACTGGCAATACCTTTCCTGCTTTTTCCTGAGTTCTGGCATTGAATTGCTTACAAAACTCCATTATATTAACACCTTTGGCACCCAATGCCGGTCCAACTGGTGGTGACGGGTTTGCTGCTCCACCTTTTATCTGTAATTTGATAAAAGTTTCTACTTGTTTAGCCATGTAGCAATTCGTATTAGTTTATTATATATAATAAAGATGTCAGATTAATATATTCTTGCAGTGATAAAAGATATAATCTTTTATGGAAGCTTAAACGTACAAGATTAATCTAACTACTCTTTCTCAACTTGTAAAAAACTCAATTCTAAAGGTGTTTTTCTTCCGAAAATCTTCACCATTACTTTAAGTTTTTTCTTTTCTTCATTCACATCTTCAATGATACCATTAAATCCATTAAATGGTCCATCAATCACTTTGACTGTTTCCCCAACGAAATAAGGAATATTAATTTCTTCATTCTCCTTATCGGACAACTCATCAACTTTCCCTAATATTCTATTTACTTCAGACATCCGAAGTGGCACAGCACTATTATCCCTGTCCCCTAAAAAACCAATTACGTTAGGAATACTTTTTAGAATATGAGGAATTTCACCAACGAGAGCAGCCTCTATCATTACATACCCAGGAAAATAATTACGTTCTTTACTAATTTTTTTTCCATTACGTATTTGATAAACCTTTTCTGTTGGAATAAGAACCTGAGAAACATAATCCTGTAAATTTAAACGTTCAATTTCATTTTCAACGCTTTCCTTAACCTTCTTTTCTTTCCCTCCAATGGCTCTTAATACATACCATTTTTTTTCAACATTACCCATCAGCTAAAATAAATTATTAGTAAAGTTGATTATAAACCATATTAAGCACTTTCTCAAAAGAAAAATCCATACCAGCAACGATAGCAGCAATAATTACGGATGCAGCCATTACAACTAATGCACTATTTTGCAACTCAGACCAAGTTGGCCATGAAGTCTTATTTACTAATTCGTTCTGAACGTCCTTAAAGTAATTAACTATCTTGCTCACTAGTTTATTCTTTTATAAATTATCTAAAAAAAGGAAAAATTAAATATTCCCTTTCACTAATTTGCCGGATAACAATCGAAAATCAATTATTTTATCCGGCTATGCACGGGAGGAGAGGCTCGAACTCCCGACGCCTGGTTTTGGAGACCAGTGCTCTACCAACTGAGCTACACCCGTGTATCAATATGGAAGGGTATCCCCTTCCATATTTTATATTGAATTATTCAATAATTTCAGTTACCTGACCAGCACCTACTGTTCTACCACCTTCACGGATCGCAAAACGAAGACCTTGATCAATAGCTACAGGATAGATAAGTTCAACTGTGATAGTTACGTTATCTCCTGGCATTACCATTTCTGTTCCTTCTGGAAGAGAAATCTCACCTGTTACATCTAGTGTACGTAGGTAGAATTGAGGACGATACTTGTTATGGAAAGGAGTGTGACGACCACCTTCTTCTTTCTTCAAGATATATACCTCAGCTTTAAACTTAGTATGAGGAGTTATAAGCCCTGGAGCACCAAGAACCATACCTCTTTTAATTTCATCCTTATCGATACCACGTAGTAATAAACCAACGTTATCACCAGCCTGACCATCATCAAGAATTTTACGGAACATCTCTACTCCTGTACAAACAGTTTTCTTACCTGCAGCACCTAAACCAATAATTTGCATTTCATCACCGGTATGAATAACACCAGTTTCAATACGACCTGTAGCAACAGTACCACGACCTGTAATAGAAAATACATCCTCAATAGGCATCAAGAAAGGCTTATCAATATCACGTGGAGGAATTGGAATCCAATTATCAACAGCATCCATTAACTCCATAATTTTATCTTCCCACTGAGGCTCTCCGTTAAGACCACCTAGAGCAGATCCTTGAATTACAGGAGTATTATCACCATCAAACTCATAGAAGTCTAATAGTTCACGAATTTCCATTTCAACAAGCTCTAATAGCTCCTCATCATCAACCATATCAACTTTGTTCATGAAAACCACCAATTTTGGTACGTTTACCTGACGAGCTAATAGGATATGCTCACGAGTCTGTGGCATAGGACCATCAGTAGCAGCAACTACAATGATTGCTCCGTCCATTTGCGCAGCACCAGTTACCATGTTCTTTACATAATCGGCGTGACCTGGACAGTCAACGTGTGCATAGTGACGATTTGCAGTTGAATACTCAACATGAGCACTGTTAATAGTAATACCCCTTTCTTTTTCTTCAGGAGCATTATCAATTTGATCAAAATCTTTTGCTTCAGAGAATCCTTTAGATGCCAATACTTTTGTAATTGCAGCAGTTAAAGTGGTTTTACCGTGGTCAACGTGACCAATTGTACCGATGTTCACGTGAGGCTTTGACCTGTCATAATGTTCTTTAGCCATAACTCGAATAATTAGACAATTAGATATTAACTTATAATTTTTTAAAATTCCGAACCAGAATAGAGCCAATGATGGGATTTGAACCCATGACCTCTTCCTTACCAAGGAAACGCTCTACCCCTGAGCTACATCGGCGGATTGAGCGGGAGACGGGATTCAAACCCGCGACCCTTAGCTTGGAAGGCTAATGCTCTATCAGCTGAGCTACTCCCGCTTTTGATTCGGGGCTACAAAGGTAATGAATTATTAATCAAAAACTTCGCAAACCCCAGATATATTTTTCAAATTTTCTGGTTCTTGTGGGGAGAGCAGGATTCGAACCTACGAAGACATAAGTCAGCAGAGTTACAGTCTGCCCCAGTTGGCCGCTTTGGTATCTCCCCTAATTGCGGATGCAAATGTATATTTTATTTTTTTAAACTCCAACCCATTTTTACCATTTTTATGGCAGTAACAGCCGCTTCGTCCCCTTTGTTTCCGTGAATTCCACCAGCTCTGTCCTTGGCTTGCTGTAAGTTAAGTGTTGTAATCAGGCCAAAAATAAAAGGTATAGAATAATCTAAATTTAATTGAGTTATTCCCTGAGTTACTCCATTACATACAAAATCGAAATGAGGTGTGTCTCCTTGAATAACACAACCCAGACAAATAACTGCATCAACATCTGAATAATCAGCAAGAATTTTGCCTCCTTTTGTTAATTCAAAGCTACCTGGAACGTATTTCTTAATGATATTTTCAGGATTGGCACCATTAGCTACTAATGTATTGTATGCACCTTCATATAAAGCCTCTGTAATTTCTTCGTTCCATTCAGAAACAACAATTCCAAATTTCATATTTGCCGCTGAAGGCATTTTACTTTTGTCGTAATCCGAAAGATTTTTTAAACTAGTTGCCATGATATTTTATTTATGCTGCAAAAATAAAAGAGGTTGTCAAAATAGACAACCTCTTTTAAAAAATATTTTTAAAATTCTTAATTTTTCGCTAATTGCTGAGCTCTAACTAAATATTTATCAATACTTCTGCTTTCAGTACTCTTACTATAGTTTTCTTTGATCTCAGTATAAGCATCAACAGCATCGGTATATTCTTTTTGATTTTCATATACCAAGCCAAGTTTTAATAAATAGGCAGGTGAAATAACATCGTTATCAACACTTGCAGCATCCTTATAACAACTTATGGCTGCATCAACATCTCCTGATTCAAGATAAGCATCACCTAAGGCGCCTTTAGCTGTTGCATTTAATAAATCATCATCACAAGAAAAATCGCTCAGGTATTCGATAGCATTTTCATATTCACCTAAATGCAAATAAGAAACTCCTGCATAATATTTAGCTAAACTACCAGGCTTTGTTGATCCATAGCTATCTGCTATTTCAAGAAAGCCGTCATTCATACCATCACCTTTCAAAGCCAAATTAAAACTATCTTTCTCAAAATAATTTTGAGCGAAAAACATAGCCTCTTGAGCTTTCTGAGCTTGTGGTAAAAAATAAAGTTTCTTAGCTCCCCAGTAACCACCAACAACAATAATTATTGCAAACATTATTATTGTGAGCGTTTTCTGGTTGTCTTCAATGAATTGCTCTGTTTTACTTAACGCATGTTCAACGTTTTCCATACCACTTTCTGTAGTATAATGATTTTCCTTCTTCGACATGAATTATTAATTTATATTGCTACGCAAATGTAGTTCTTTTGTGAAAAAATCAAAATATGTGATTTAAAATCTTTCTGCTATTTTACGAAAAAGTTTCTAGGAATAATTTTATTTGAAATAAATTTATCATTTACTGTATATTTTAAAATCCATATTGTAATTCTTATGTTATTGTACTATAGTGAATTGTGGAGGATGTTTTTTTATATTTAAAAGACAATTTAATAAAAGATTAAGACACAAAAATATAATCAATTTTTTTTAAGATTTGATTGGTTAAATTTGCATCCAGAAATATCTCAATAGAATGAATTTAAAGCATCTTCACTTAATAAATTTTAAAAACATAGAACTTACACAATTAGATTTATGTAAGGGAATCAACTGTTTTGTTGGCGAAAATGGGGCAGGAAAAACAAATGTGCTGGATGCAATATATTATATGTCTTTTTGTAAAAGTTTTTTTAACTCTGCAGATAGTCAGAGCATAAAGCATGATCAGGATTTCTTTGTTATTCAGGGCACTTATGATATGAACGGTCATGACGAACAAATATATTGTGGATTAAAGAAATCGCAAAAAAAACAATTCAAAAGAAACAAAAAGGAGTATGATAAATTGTCAAACCACATAGGTTTGCTGCCTTTAGTCATGATTTCACCTCAAGATGAAAGATTAATTATTGAAGGGAGTGAATTAAGGCGGAAATACATCGATAGTGTAATCTCTCAGTATAATAAAACCTATCTGGAGCAACTGATTAATTATAATAAAGTAATCGCTCAAAGAAATGCATATTTAAAAGGGATTAATGCTTTGAACAAAGAATCCCATAATATGCTCGATATCTGGGATATTCAGATCATTTCTTTAGGGAAAAAAATATCGGATGCACGTCATTTGTTTTTAAATGAATTAAAAGATGTTTTTCATGAGGTGTATAATTTTATATCAGGACAAAAGGAAGTGGTTGATTTTGAATACAAATCACACTTGTTATCAGAAGATTTTGAGACAATATTAAAAGAATCGAGACAAAAGGATTTCGTACTAGGATATAGTACGAAGGGAGTTCATCGAGATGATGTTGAATTTAAAATTAATGGGTATCCGATTAAGAGAATTGGTTCGCAAGGGCAAAAGAAAACCTTTTTAATCGCCTTGAAAATAGGTCAGTTTAAGTTTTTAGATCAGCACAAAAATATTACTCCATTACTATTGCTTGATGATATCTTTGATAAATTAGATAGCTCAAGAGGTGATCGTTTGATTGAAATGGTGGGAGGTGATTCTTTTAAGCAAATATTTATTACCGATACACAATTAGATAGAATTAAACCTATACTTGGAAAAATTTCGAAAGAGAGTAAAATATTTACTGTTGAAAATGGTGAATTTAATAACCTGAGTTCGACATAGAATTTTGAACACAGACCGCTTATAAGCGGAATCACTTATGCTTTGCATAAAAAACTGATCTACTGCGTTAAATTTTTCGAGCTAGCTCGCTAGTCCTGCAAAATTCGCCTTGTATATCAGCCTTTTATATCAATCTGAATTCGAAAATTTTAATCGAACTCAAGTTAATACTTATTTAAACACCTAATTACGATGGAAAAAAAAGATGCAAAACATATAAAAAGCATAATATCAGAGATTCTGAAAAATCAACAACTTGATCATAAAATGCTTGAAAACCGGGTAATCAGATCTTGGGAAAAAGTAATTGGAAAAACGGTTGCCAAAGCAACAACTCAAATATTTATGCAAAGTGGTACATTATATTTAAGTATCAATTCAAGTGTGATGCGTAATGAATTATTAATGTTAAAGGACAAAATAATGGATGCCCTTAATGAAGAAGTAGGGCATCAGATTGTTACTGCAATAATGATTCGTTAACAATGAATTCTATAATCTTTCTCTTTTACTAAAGAAAAAATCACACTCTCTTTCGGCACTTTCATCACTATCTGAACCATGAATGGCGTTATGTGTTTTATCTGTCGCAAACATCCTGCGAATAGTCCCTTCCTGAGCCTGACTTGGGTCCGTAGCACCAATAAGAAAGCGGAAGTCCTTAACTGCATCATCTTTTTCTAATATAGCTGCAGTTATAGGTCCGGAAGACATGAAATCAGTTAAATCATCATAAAATGATTTCCCTTTGTGCTCTATATAAAACTCCTCTGCCTCATGTTTGTCAAGCTTTAAAGTCTTGATGGCGCAAAAACGAAAACCAGCCTCTTCTATTTTGGCCAGAATTGCACCTAAATTTCTTTTTTGTACAGCAAAAGGTTTAATAATAGTTAATGTTTTATTGCCTGTCATATTTTGTTTTTTGTTGGTATATAATTATAAATCGAAATTTTTTACTTTATATAATTTTAATAATTATTTTAACATATTTCAAAGAATACTATCAACTTTTATTAAGTGATTTTTTTGTACAACAGCATAATTAATTTCCTTGTGAGATAGTAATAAAACATTATTTATAAAAACCATTTTTAGGTAAAAAAACAATATTTAATAAGGTGAATGCTGAAAATTTTAATCGAATTGAGGTTAATATTAAGAATATTTTCCTGATTACTCAAAATTCAATCTTTTTAAATTAGTTATATTTGACTTTTAAAAATTAAGACATGTTCAAAAATCAAGATATAGAAAAGCTTAAATCACTTATTAATAATTCTGATAATGTTGTGATTATACCTCACTTAAATCCGGATGGTGATGCCATGGGTTCATCGTTAGGTTTATTTCATGTATTGTCTGAAATGAATAAACACGTCAGTGTTATATTACCTTCTGCTTTTCCATACTTTTTAAACTGGATGCCAGATATTAATCATACCATTGATTTTGAAAAAGAATCTTCAGTAGCATTAAATATTCTTAAACAAGCAGGATTATTAATTTTTGTTGATTTCAACAGTCTTAAAAGACTTGGGAAATTAAGTGAGGAGGTAGCGAATTCAACGGCTAAAAAAATAATGATTGATCACCATCCATATCCGGAGAATATTGCTGATATAACTCTATCTTTTCCTGAATCATCATCCACATGTGAATTGGCATACAACTTAATTGTCACTCTTGAATGGGAAAAATTTGTTACAAAAAATGCAGCGGAATGCTTTTATACCGGGATTATGACAGATACCGGATCTTTAAGTTACAACTCTTCAAATCCTCAAACATACAGAATAGTAGCAGGATTGCTTGAGAAAAATGTGGATAAGGATAAAATACATGAATTGGTATTTCATAGTAACTCCTTTTATAGAATGAAACTTTTGGGGCATGTTTTAGGTAAGAAAATGATATTAATGCCTGAACAAAAAGCTGCTTACCTATGGCTTACTAAGGAAGAACTGGAAGAACATCATTTTGAACCCGGAGATACTGAAGGATTTGTAAATTATCCTCTTGGTATTGAAGGTATTAATATATCTGCCTTTTTTATGGAAAAAGACGATAAAGTTAAATGTTCGTTTCGTTCGAGAGGAGATTTTCCTGTAAATCATTTTTCAGAAATGCATTTTAATGGTGGGGGACATCGGAATGCTGCTGGAGGAGAATCCTATTTATCAATGGAAAAGACAATTGAGAAGTTGAAGAAAGAATTACCTGAATTTTACCGAAAATTTATATCTGATGCGAAGTAGAAATATTCTAAGTTTTATTACTGTATTAATAATATTATCACTGATGGCTTGTGGAACTCAAAATAATGAGAAGCAGAAGAAAAGAAAAGTCACATCAGAAGATTTAATTTCAATAAACCGTTATCTGGTTGGTCAAGATGCTGCTGCGATTAAAGATTATATTGAACAAAACAAGCTTGAAATGACAGAAACCCAAACGGGGTTGTGGTACCATGTTGATAAAGAGGGTACTGGTAAATTAGCATGTAAAGGAGATATTGCTGAAATAGCTTATAATATATCATTGTTGGATGGTACATTATGTTACTCATCAGATTCATTAGGTAACAAGTCGTTTAAAATAGGACAAGGAGGAGTTGAATCCGGTTTAGAAGAAGGGATACTATTACTTAAGCAAGGATCTATAGCTACTTTTATTATGCCGCCTCACAGAGCTTATGGTTTAGTGGGGGATGATAATAAAGTACCGGGTAGATCTACTCTATTGTATCAGGTGGAATTGATTAGCTTGAAAAATGAAAATTAATTGAGATTTCTGAAGCATTTTAATGGATGTCAGAAACAAACTTGTATAACTTGTGCTAGTAAGAGAAATATGATTTTAATAAGAAAAGTTTGAGAATTAGACTTTAGCATTTTCCAAAATCAGGAGTAATGATATTATTGGACTTTTCTTGATGAAGTTAACTACTCTCAATACAGCTGTTATTAAATTTGTTCACTTTTTTTGATGTGTTTAATTTTTGTTCTTCTTACCAGACTACTATTTAAACTTTATATAACAAATGAAACCCTTTGCAGATCTACATTGTCATCCTACATTGCATCCTTTTGCTTTTGAGGAAGCTAACAAAAAAAGAAAAAATTCATTGTGGTGGGATAACCCTCCATTAAAAAGGCAAAGAAAAAGCAATTTTCCTGAATATTTTCAAACCAGTATGCCGGCATTTGCGCGAGGAAATGTCAGACTGGTTATAGCTGCACTATATCCGATAGAACAAGCCTGGCTTGATCCCAAAATATTAGGAACAGGAGATATTACAGATGTATTGGCAAAACAAGTTGTTAGTCATCT
>JBNKGY010000016.1:0-32827 GCA_050290065.1 Marinilabiliaceae bacterium | reverse complement strand
GCAATTAATACTTTAAAGACAGCTCTAGCCCAAGCAGAATCTGAAATGCATAAATTTCTTGACAGTTCTAAAGATGACAATAGCATTTTTCTAGATTCTGACTTTGATGAACTTGGCTAATAAAAATACATAAATTGTATAAGGAGTAGCCCAATGTTCAAACTATTTAAATTTTTATGGAAAATTATTAATCGTTAAACAAATAGCAACTTTTAAGTAGTTATGAGAAAATATAATCAAGCGCATGTAAATTGGATTAATCATAATATGAAAAATCATCAAGATCCAATTACTGATGAATATAATCACACTGCAATTGCTGAGGAATTAGCTGCTCAATTTAATCTATATATAGATGATATTGATTATGAAATTCCAGAAGAAATTTTTGATATGGTTTTAAATGTTGTAGGATGATATTAGTTATCAAAACTTTCAATGTAGATTGAAAACTAATTTAATCTGCATTGCAAAAAACAGCACCATTCTAGTGAGAGTAAAAATCCATAGTATGCAAATGCTGTGGATTTTTTTAATTCAAAATATGTAACTTTACGTTAAGCATTTTGTTAATAAAAATAGTTGTAAAGCAAAACAATATCTACAACCCTATAGAGTGGCTTGGGTAGTAGTGACAGTAAAAAATTTTACCTTTTAAAAATAAATTAATTGCCTTAAGCATTTAATTAAATTAATCACAACTATGACACAATCAGCAGTATGCATGGCAACTAAAGGTTTACCGAATCAAATTAAAATCAAGCTAAACCCTGATAATAGATATATTTTTATTGATGATGATGGGCAAGTTATCACTCTAGATTCACTTGATCCGCAATCATATCTATTAGAAAATGCGGAAACATACATTGCTGTTCATATCTTAGATAATAATTACACTGTCACTAATACGCATGTTCTGTATGTTCAAGCTACATCTAAAGATATGCTATAATAGCATTTAATTAAATTTATAATTGATATGAGATATAAAAGTTTTCCAGATCGATTTAGTTTTACAAAAAATAATAATACTATGTCTTTCCATAATGGAACACATCGTTTTATAGTAGAGCTAAAAAACAATGGTATGGCTAATTTTTATTGGCTACATGCCGAAAAACAATATATTGGAAAAGCTATTTGGAATGGAATGAAATTTCATAATCCACCAACATTGGAATCAGCTGACCCAACGCTAATTCAATATATTGAATATAAAATGCAAGAATACCTTCCATATTATGTAAGTAATGCAAATTAGCATTTAACTAATAAATATATTAATTATGAGTAACGCAACAAGACAAGTATTTTCTTATGGTTCGGGCATGCAAGGCTGTCTATATGACTGTGGACCGCATTACACGGATGACCGATCTTTACAATCAAAAAACAATATTATTGATTTTTTCGTAGAACTTTTCGGAGACAGCATTTCTGAAAAAGAAGAAAAAGATATGCGAACAAATCTTCTATCAAATCAAATTCATTACTTCGCAAATCCTGCTGAGGCTGGCGCCGATTATTGTGAATTCGATAATCATGAAATGTCAGTATCAGATTATAACCTCGAAAACTCTTAATTAAGCATTTAAAACAATAAAGGATAATTAAATATGACTGATAAAATTACGGCAGAAACTGTACATACGAGAACTATTCTATTTAGAATGGATTCTAGTTCTAATGTAGAAATATTTATTACAGCGCCAGCAAATTCCAATGTTCTGGGATATTGGAACCCAGAGCGTGGTTTGACATTTTATGGCGATTCTTGCGCCGGTCTATTTCAAGAATCTGAAAAAACTAATTTGGCGGAAGGTGCCATGCAGTTTTACTTCAAAAATAAGTAGCATTTAATCATAAATGTTATTTAATATGAATAAAAAGAATGTTAGGCAAATTAAAGAGAAAGAAAGAATAAGAGACTTTTTATTTGCTGGAAATGCTAAGTTCACTCTTGTTTCAAAAAAGTCTGGCTCGCGATTCACATATCGTATCAAGGCATCAGACGATGGTAGCATTTTTTTTATTCAAGTAATGACAGGCTCTGATAATGAATCTTCATTTTCTTATGCTGGTATTGTAAATAATAATTCACTAACAACATTTTTACAAACGAAAAAATCCAAAATTAATGTAAATGCTCCATCAATAAAAGCATTTTCCTGGTATATAAAACATATTGGGCACCCACTAGTAGAATTTTATCACGCTGGAAAATGTGGTAAATGTGGGCGCTCACTTACAGTTCCAGAATCAATTAAAATTGGCTTAGGTCCGGTATGCGCTACTAGCATTTAATTAGAAAATTAATTATTATGTCAAACGAAAATACACCAACTAATGATGAAAACATTACGTTTCAAGAATGGCTGTATGCCAGTGGACGCTCAGATAACAAATTCGATCTAGGTGAATTCCGAGCTTGGAAGAATAATGAAGACCCGGCAGAATATCGCATCCAACGATCTGCTGAATAGCATTTAACTAAAAAGATTATTAATTATGTCTAACAAAATTAAAAGTGGCGATAAACTATCAATCACTGGAAAAAAGTGGTTTGATAGTGTAAACGGAAATACTTACTTTCGTTGTCATATTCAACTAAATGGTGAAACGTTGGCTAAACTGCCGTTTCAATACGGTTATGATAATCATTATGTTACAGAAGCAAATAATTGGTTAGCAGAAAATGGTTATATCGATTCACCAAAAAAAGATTATGGTGGTCGAGAAGAATTGTGGCGTTACTGCAGTTCACATGAAATTGAATTTGAACATTCCAGTTACGCAGTAAAAACTCAAAAACTGTGTAAAAATGATACCTTTTAGCATTTAATTCTAAATTATAGCAATGCTAACCTATAGCATTTTTTAATAAACATAATTAGTATGAATATCACAACACAAGATATTGACACGCTTGATTTATTGCAGGCAAATCAAAATGGTGGTCGTGGTGTAAGTCATATTAAAACTATCATAATTTTTCTTCGCAGAGAAGAATATGATAAGGCTGCTAATGTGTATCAAATTGAAGGTGATAAGACTAGAGCGTATCCACAAATTAAAGAAATGCTAACTAAAATGTTTGGATGTCGTTCTCATTTGAAACATAATTGTAATCATTGGTTATGCAACAGCATTTTTACTAAAATGTAATTAGTATGGTAAACGAAACCGATATTATATTTGAAACAACTAGTGGAGATTACTTTGCACTTAAAACTAAAAAAGGTTTTGAAGTGTATCGTTCAGGAATTACTTGCGCTACAAGATGCGGCATAATTGGAAATTATCCGATTGATATTGCTTTGGTTAAAATTAAGCAAGCAATTCAAAATAATAAAGATTTTGTTAAAAAACACTCTAGCATTTAATTAGAAAAATAATTAGTATGTATGATTTAGATTTTGATCCTGAATTTTTTCTGGCTGAAGGTGAGCCATGCGACCGCTCCAATAATGCTGTAAATGCTGACGGAAACCCTATTAGTGTTTGGTCTGCAATTGCAATGATGGCAGAAGATGATTGGAAAAATTTGGCAGAAATTGAATTTGGAATAGATCCTGATCTTCTTTCTCCCGAAACTGTATTTGATATGATTAAAGAAACTAATACATGTTCCAATTTGAACTCACCAATAGAAGTGTGGATCGATCCTAATGGATCTTTTACGCTTAAAGTATATGATGGTCCTGACGCAACTTAATCAATAGCATTTTTTAATAAAAACAATTAGTAAGACAATCAAGTCAAAACAAAAAACTTTAAACAACAACACAACAATACAATAAAAAGGATAAATATATAATGGTACAATTTTCAGAAGCAAGCAAGAATCATTTGGCAGTGGCAGTAACAGTTATGACGGAGGTAGAATCCGCTCTGGCTGCAATGAAGGATCATACTACGCCGTTCAATGTCGCCGCTTATGCGAAGCAAATTGCAGCTGCAAACAATGTGGACGATCTTTTCGTTGCTCACTTGATCCGTTCAGTGGTCAATAATAGCGACACCTACGAAAGCCGGCGTGGACGAGGTGGTGGAGTTATTCCAAAGGGCAGCGCGCCGGTCAAGGTGCCCAAGGCGCCTAAGGTGGCGCCAGCAACGGCTGAAAATGCCCCCACTACTGAACGTGTGCCAAATACGGAAGCGGCTCCCCAAGACGTCGATACCGCTCCCGTCACTGAACGAACGCCTAGCACTGAAGAGCCTGTCACTGAATTGCCAGCAGAAATTCAAATGGTATCCGTTGCTGAACCTGGAGTTCCAGTGGTACTGGATGATGACTCTGATGCACCGGTCGTTGCTCAAAGCCCAGAAAATGATACGTGGTTTGAAAATTTGATGGCAGAAGGATAATTCTATCCTGAATGAAACTTAAAAAAGCCTGGCTATAATAGCTAGGCTTTTTTAATATATAACACTATAGCATTTTACAAAATAACATAGTTAATGTACATTACGAAATTAAAGATTAAGGAGCCCCTGCCATGTGACACTTAGCATTTAATTAAAATAGTATATAATATAAAGTAAAGTAAAGTAAAGTGAAGCTTGTTTTTCGTATTTCTGTTTAGAATTAAACAAGTTTCAATAATGCTCCCGGCAGGTTGATCTAGGCGGACTATTTCGTAAAATTGTTTCCTGCCGGGTGTGTAGCATTTAATAAAGAAAGTCATAAAATATGATGAAATATGATCAACAAGATGTTTTGACTGAGCGCAGACAACGTAATCTGCGTAACAAGAAAATTAAAGAATTCCTTACTGGCGGTTTTATAATTCTAGTTATTATTCTAGCGATTGCTGCCTCTTGTGCTGTAATATATTTAGCATTTGACTTGATTACTTCTGTAATCAATTATCTTGACCGACATTAAATAAAAAGTTTGTCCAAGCACTGCTAATAGCATTTAAATAGAAAGCGCATTAACTATGGAAGAATATACAGTAAAAGTTTTCAAGAATAGAACTGAATGGTATCAAAATGATCATTTGCATCGCTTAAATGGTCCGGCTAGTGAACATACTGATGGCGCTAAGTTTTATTTCCAGAACGGAAAGCTACATCGAGAAGATGGTCCAGCCGCTGAGCACGCCAGTGGTAATAAGTTTTATTATCAAAATGGCAAACTACATCGAGAAGATGGTCCAGCTGTTGAATATAATAATGGTGATAAAGAATATTGGATTGATGACATTGAATTATCAGAACAAAGATTCTTTGCTCAACAGAATCCTTGTAAGGAAAAGATTATTACTGTAGATGGAAAAGATTACAAGCTAGTACCAGCTTGAGCATTTAGCCATAAATATACTTAATATGCACTCTTGTTCAATAGAAAATTATGAAATGATCTTTCACAGTTGTAATAAATGCCCAGGCTATTGGTTCGATCCTGGCGGTAATGCTTGGCAATTATGTGAGTAACTATTCTTTATAGCAGCATTTTACTATAATACTCTGTTAGTGAAGATTCGATCTCCCCCTATAAAGTAGTTCTTCCCTTCGGTAAGAACATACTTTATATATCCCCCGCAACTTTGTCGAGAAAAGTTTCTTCAAACTATTTTTTAATTACAGCCTCATTAAAATAAACCCCATTTTGCTAATAAAGCATTTTTATAAATAACCTAATATAAGAAGCATCAATATGGATTTTTGTTTGGAAATAAAGTATGTCGTAACTGACAATCATGACGACAATAAAATTACAGTAGGACCAGATCCCGATGGTTTAAATCTAATCGCTGTTCAATTTGATGGTGACAAAGAAAGAATCATTACACCCGAGCAAGCCGAATTGCTCGCAGAAGCACTGACTAAAGCTGTAAAAGATGCTAGAAGTGCTTAATATATTAAAATTTAATGAGAATCATCCGGGTATCCAATCTTAGTAATAAGAATAATTGCCGGTCCTGGCTCTCGCAATTTTCCTTTGCTAGAATAAATTCTCTTTAGAAGAAAAAGAAAGCATTTTTTAATAAAAACATATAGTATGGCACAAGAAATTAATTACTCATATTCAATAGAAGAATTGGTTCTAAATGAAATCGAAAGAATGATTAATGATGGAACACAGAGTCCTGGTCATTGGACCTATTCCTTCGATAAAGAATCTGGTGACGTTGAACTAAGAAAAATTAAAGACTCACTGTATAATTCACTAACAGAAGAAACAAGCTGATATTCATTTATAGCATTTAAATAATAAATGTGTTGGTATGCGCAATAAAAAAACACCATACGAAATTCTAGAGATTACACCAGAAAATAAAGTATGGTGCTCGCATTATGAAAATGAATTAAATAGAACTGAAGCCGTCAAGATGGCACAATATATGGCTAGAACATTTCAACCTCATAATATTGGTCCCATTACAACTCACTTTGCCGTTAGTTTTTCTATGCCTAATGGTAAATGTAAGATTATTGCAAAATTTCAAATTGATTCATTAAGCCCAGAATAGCATTTCAAATAAAATATAATCAATATGAACAACACACACGAATGGTCAGGTGGAACCCACCTAAATATTGAGTTCACAATCCGATTTAATTCTGATGAGAGTAAGCTGGTTGTAGAATCAATGGGCATTAAAATTGGACACTGGGAACCAGTATACGGGTTTACACTAAACAAAAATGTTGAAATGGAATATCAGCATGTAGAAAAACTTTCTAAGCTGTGCGCTAATTATTATGTAGATAGGGACCTTAATAGAAAAACAACGGCATTTTAAAATAAACTTAGTTGATATGAACATAGAAAAAAATTACGACGACCTAAAGCCAATTTCTGGTGAATCTATTTATGTAGAATTCGACGAAGATACTAATTGTTGGGGACATTTCGGAGATGAAAGCGGCTTTTGCTATAACCTATATTCTAGTGAAAGTGAAGCGAAAGATAATCTGTAGCATTTAACTCTAAATATATTTAGTATGTCAATCAATTTCAAAAATATTGTTCGTGCTCATATTTCAAAATCTTCTTGGCTAGGAGGAAAAACCTTGGTAATTTCCTTTGGTGGTGGAAATGGCTATATGAATAAATTCTGGTGTGATCTGGATAATGGTCCGGGAAATGCTACTCAGCCCAATACACCGTGCGGTCATACTGGACTAAAGCGCTGTAACTCCTGTCACTGTACACGAGCATTTTGTAATCTTCCTAAAGTTCCAGTGATTGGCTTTTTTCTTAAAGGTCATACATTCCGTCTTTGGATAGGTGCCAAGCGCTATCAAAATACTCCCCTGTCAAAATGGTGGCAGGATTGTAAAAGAGATTTTTCTTATCTCAAAAGAATGAGAGATTTGCAACGCGAACCGAGAAATAAAGACCTGTATTCTATTCTCAGTTTTAGATAGCATTTAATAATAAAGACACTTAAAATGAGTTTGAATATACGGTCTGTTCATCATACTGATGTAGAGCACATTGATCCAAAAGACCATTCCAGAATTTTGAAATGTGTTCGTGAAAATGAGCGAACCGCAAGATATCAAGGTTTTCTTGAAGCTGCAAATTATTGGAATGATATCGGAAATCAAATAGAATCCAATCATGCTGTATTTACAAATCAATTGCGTATGATGATTAATGATTGGGAATAGCATTTAATAATAAACATAAGATTTATGTCCAGCATAAGTGGCGAAGATATGAGTGCGTTGCAACGTTACTCATATTAGGTTTAACGCGCGTCTTTTTAGATGTAAAGTATACGTGCTACACTAGCAAATATCTTTTTAGATAGTATACGTACGTAGGTTCGAACCCTACCGTGCTGGGCGCCTTTTACATAGCATTTAATCTTAAATATATTTAATATGAATAATAAGATAAAGCCTGCTAGATCAATTGATAATGAACTGGCAACCAACATTCTTGTTCAATTTAAAATTGAAGCATTCATAAAATCATTGACAAATGATATCTGCGCTTTTAGAATGGCAAAGAAAGACCTACAAAATAATAATGTAAATGCTGCAATCGCTAGAGTGAATTCTGATGCTGATAAATTATCTCCAGAACAACGTGCAATATTTGCATCATTGATGAATAGCATTTAATTAGCTTTTCTTGTTTCTACCACGCCAAGTTTTAGTAAAAGCATGGCAAGTAGGACATAATACTCGCAAATTATGAATTGAATTATCATTGGAATTGCCATTGATATGATCTAATTCAAGTGGAATAGGATCGCCATACTTTTCTGTTGCTTGACAACCAAAGCATTTATGCGGAAAAATACCTTCTAACAATAATCTTTTGCGTAGCTTGTTTGAGTTAATAGGAAATTCGTTAGAAAGATAACTTTCAATTGATCTTTTTGGTCCAACCTTTTTTCCCTTTGACCATAATTGCCCAGCAAAATGTTCAGTAGAAATGTTTAATAGCTTTACACGTTTATGAAAACTTTTATAATTTGCGCCAGTAGCATTAAGACCTAATGATAATAATGCTTGCCTGATTGATGTGGCATTTTCTACTACTTGCTTAAATTCGTCATTAGTGGTAGTATATGTTGGCTTACCACTATAAGTAGAATTAAATTTAAGCCCAACATCTTTAATTTTTTTCTTAATTTTTTCATATGAAGTAGAATTATCTGACATGTGTAAAGCTAATGCTATTTGACGATATGTTGAAGAGCATTTTACAATATCTATAAATTCTTGTTCGGATATATTATGAAGCAAACTCATTACTTCAATATATATATCAAAGATTCTGGCACCTTGGTGAAATTTGGTAAACACAGCGGATTCAAAATCCGCCGACCGCAAGGTTTTTCCGGTTCAAATCCGGAAGGTGCTACTATTTAATTAAGCATACATATAGCATTTAACTATAAAGATATTTAGTATGATTAGAGTTGTTAAACACAAAAATGGTTCTGTCAGAACCATTTCTATTAGGAAAAATAATAAACTTCATAACAATTATGGTCCCGCTATAATTAGTTATGATACCAACCAAAAAGTAGTTTCACAACATTACTTTTTGGATGGAAAGCAAGTGTCAAAACATGAGTTTCTAAAGCATTACCATAGCATTTAACTATAAAGATATTTCTTATGCATAAGTTTAATCACAATGTAAAGCCTGACGAACAAGGAAGACACCCAATATATAGTCATTTAGTAATGTTTGAAATTGAGAGACATTACGGTAGCTATATTCTAACCGCTCCAAAAACATGTGAAGGTAATGCTCTTATCTCAGCCGAAAACGCTGAACATATTTTTGGAGAACAGTTTGATCAGGAATTTGCTTATCTTACAGATGAATATTTGAATATGTTGAGTTAATGCTATTATAGCATTTAATAATAAAATTATCTGTTATGGAAAATCTATCATACTTCGAACTAACTCAAGAAGCCGAATCTGTTGGTATTGATTATATGCTTTATGACAATAGGTCCGATCTGGAACAAGCTATCATCGATAAATATGATATGATGGCTGCTCTAGAAGATTGGTAATCAGCATTTAACAATAAAAACATTAGTTATGGCTGAAATAAATATAGATAAGGTTGTTTTAATGCGCGTTGAATCCGCTATTCGTAGTGTCGAAGCAATGCTAAATGAACTAAAAGAATTGCGCACGATTGTTTCAGGTGACCTAGAAAATGTCGTGTTAGAAGAAATAAAGGCAAACGGTAGAATTGCTGCAATTAAGTTGCATCGTCAGCATACTGGTTCCACTCTAAAAGATGCACTATCTTATATAAATTGTGTGGCTGCAAAATATGGCGCCCACTCACCTAATGGATATTAAGAGTAGCATTTAATCATAAACATATTTAGTAGGTACCAATGTTTCATATAGCACAAGAAAACGGAAAGCACATTCTGTATATTAAAGGCAGGTTCGAATCAATTCACGATTCTTATTCTGATGCTAGAGATGCTTATGATGTCTGGATCTCTAATCATAGCATTTAATAATAAAAATACTTAGTATGAATAAAACTTACATTGTAGAAAGTTTTGATGAGTCTACTAATCAATGGCTCCAATGGTTTAGTTGTGAAGGCTTTGACTGTTCTCAGAAATCTTCTTTTAAAGATTTTAGAGAGGCTAAATTTGCTAAAGAAATTCTAGAAGAAAATAATCCTGATTTAGCATTTAAAATAAATAACATTTAATCTCAATTATAGTCTCACTGAAACCTTGCCGCGACACTCTCAATAGATCCTCGCCGGCACAATACCATTTGCAACTAAAGAACAGCATTTAATAATATTAATATTAGTTATGGAAGAAACATTTAACTTCTTTAGCGCATACTGGAATGTTTCAAAAGCAAAACAAATTGTTGCTAATAAGAAAGTAAAACTAGACTTTATTGTTGTAGCCAATTGGACTAGCCTTTTAGGAAGATTTGCTAATGGCAAAATAAAAATGGGCATTACAGTAAACTGGAATGAAATTAATTCAAACTCAAGTAAGTTTGATTTGACTGTGCCTGTTATCGTTGCCCACCATGATAATTTTAAATTTATGGTAATTGATGGGTGGCACCGAATTGCTAGGGCTGAGACCGAAAATGTTTTGAAATTACCAGCTTTCTGTTTATCTAAAAAAGATTCTAACAGCATTTTGCTGAAGTAATAATTAAGTACAATACCATCTCAGCATTTTCAAATAAAAACAATTGATAAGGCTGTTATGAAAAATAAAAATAACTCCCGTGCGTTTAAAACATGCAAAAAGAAAAAACAGTTTCAAACGCAACCCGAAGCGCAAAAAAAGTGCAATAAACTGTATTTGAAATATGATATAATGCTGAGACCATATCATTGTAATGTGTGTGATATGTTTCATATAGCTACAATAAGGCGAGGTGACCGCGGTAAGCAAAATTTGCCCAAAAGAAAGCTAAGTAAAACACAACAAGAAAAACAGCTAATTGGTGAAATACTAGCGGCAGCAAATAAATAGCATTTTAAAATAAAAGCAATCAATATGAGTAGCCAAAAAAAAGAAACTGTTAATATCTATGAAGAAACGGATTATTGTCCTTGCCTTATGTTCATAGAAGTGGATGACATTATGTCTACATCAAATACGGTATATTCCGTTGATAAAGAAAAATGGAATGATCTTTCTGAGCGTTTGTCAAAGGCTGAATCGGAAGTGTTGGAAATTCAATCAGAAATTTTTGCATTGCTTAAAGAAGCAAAAGAACGCTAAAGCATTTTAAAATAAATCATAAGCACTTTACATTAGTAGCATCATGCACACACATACACACACATGTACGCGACGCACATAATGCATGCGCACACATGATAGCATTTTACAATATCATTCATTCAATATAAGGCTTATGCTTAGGGCTTTTTAGTTGGTCTCCCTTTCCCACTTTCTATTTTCTCTAAAGACCCCCTGAGCATTTTTTAATAAGAAATAATCAATATGGAAAACAAGATTCAAATTAAGTATGATCCAGACTTCAGTGATGATGGTGTTAAAGTTGTTAGACGATGGCACGCCGCGCGAGTATATTTCGAAAAGCTATGTGGTATTCGGTCAGAAGAAAAACTAACTGGTCTGACAATTGATGAGCACGGAATTACTGCTCATATCGGTTCTAAGGACTGATAGCAAAAAACTTTAGAAAATTTTTATAAAAAATTTTTGACGAATCGGTTTTTGAGCATTTAAATAGTTTTTAGATTGAATGTATGGTAACTGCCATATGTATGTGGCAAAAAGTTCTGAAAAATTTTCTAAAAAATTTCTGCCACTGCGTTATGCCTAGCGCAGCGCGCTGAAAATGTCAAGCGACTTTTTTTTCGCAAATTCCAATTTCGTATATACACTTTTTTAAAACACACTTTTGAAAAACGTACTTTTTTGGAGCACTCTTTTTTCCAATGCAGTTAAAAAAACAAGCAAGTTTTAATTCCACCCGGGTTTAAATGCTTAAGTTTTTTTTGTAAGGGTTGGCATGTAATATGTATATAGCAAACAGTATGCCAACCCTTTTGCTTTTGACTTTTCAGCCGGTCTTCCTACAGTAGCATTTAGTAATATAAGTAAATGATCAGTATATCCCAATGTTAAAAGAAAAACTACAATGGGAAGTAAGTAGCTTTTTCTACCTACTTCCTTGCGTAGCATTTAATTAGAAAGGATAATCAGTATGCAAGCAATATTAAACTTGGCAGCCATTGCTGGCGCTGGAATCTGCTTTGGTCTAGAATATGGGTCATATGTAGGTATGGGTGTAAGTTTCGTTACATATGCTCTCATGCCTTATCACCCTAAAAGCTAGCACTATCTCCCACTCTATTGTTAAATAGCATTTAATAAGAAAAACAATTGATATGAATCTATCAGAAAAAGAAACGTCAGCGCTTTTGATGCTTTTCACTCACAACGTAGTGACCCCTCAAAACACTCCCGATGAAGAGACACGTGTTCAGGACTACGAGTCACTTGTTCAGTATGGTTATGCTATTACTGAAGACAATGAAAAGTTCACTATGACTGCAGCTGGGATTAAGGCAGCAAAACAGGTAATGCCAGAAACTACTTTCACCTACAACATGTTTGGTGGTCTATAGCATTTAACTATAAAAGTAGTTAGTATGAAGACAATCACTAAAGATACGGTTTTTCCAGCTTCCATTGAAAATATCAATCTCGATACATGTTTTGCTAGAGTTGATATTTTATTCCAAGGAGCTGATAAATACGAAACTTACAGCTTGCCTGTAATAAAAGGATCCTATGAATATGGTGATTACACCATTGATACAAATTCCGTTCCTACTGAACTTGCTGAGAAGATCAAACATTGCGAGTAGCATTTAACCATAAAGGCAATTAATATGATTATTGATCAATCAGGTTCAACGAACCAAGAATATCTAGCCCCTATAGGATATGATTGGACCGCGAGCTTTTCAACTGTAAAAGAATTACAAGAAGAAATTACAGGTATGGCAGAATCTAACTGCGATCCTGGATGGTATACGTCAAACACTGATTATATGCTAATTCTTCCAACTAAGTCTGGCGGACGTACAATCTACGTATACTGTTTTGATGTTCGAGCGGATGCAAAAAATGCATTAGACTTGCCATCATTTTTCTAAACCCACTGTAAAAGGTAAGTTGATTCCAACGACAGTGGAAGCGTAGCCTGAATTAAACTCATGGGCGCTTAGCATTTACAAAAATGCTTAAAAAAGATGATAATCAACTAGTTCCAAGTTTAGTGGAATCTGTTTAGGCTGCAATTCGAAAGGGTTGCAGCCTTATATATTGGTGTTTGGTATGAGATATGTATATTGCAAAAGGCGTGCCGCCAGGAGTTTTTGGTCAGCTGGTCAGAATAGATAGCATTTTACAATAAAAACAATGAGTACAGTACCGGTGACCTGGGCAATCCTTACAACCAAGCATTTAATAATAAAAGTAATTAATATGTCAAACGTTACTCAACGAGAATTAGAGCAAGAGATCCGTTCTAACTTGGATGCCGAGTATCTTGCTACGAATCCCACAATCTTTGCCGAAGTAAAGCGAGTCAAGCTAGACCGGCAAGGTTATGATGAGAACGGAAGATATTACGGTGTAGGTGAACCGTTGTATTCCGTCTACTTCGAAACAATGAATGAAAAACGCACTCAACTAATCTATTCTGGTGGTGGTAGATTCCGAGCCCAGAATTACAAGTACGCTAGAAAATTGGTAAAAAGCCTTCCGTTCACAATGAAAGTAGATCGTTAATAGCATTTAACAATAAAAATAATTAGCAGGTAATTTAGTTTCTAATGAGTTGCTTGACGGGTCATTCTTGCGCTATAAAAGACCCTTATAGTCTCGGTGTATAAAGTGCCGGATAATGCTTTACTTTTCACGTTTAGCAAAAAGCAAGTTGTCAAGCAATTCTTTAGAGATTAAATTATAGCATTTAACAATAAAAGTTAATAACATGCTCACAAGCGAATCAAAACTTTCAAAACTATGCATGACCACACAAGTAGGGCAAAAACTTATGCTCAATGTCAATGGTCGCATTAATGAATATACTGTGGTGTACAAAGATGCAGTGAGGGTAGAACTCTCATTGGAAGACAATGCTCCAATACTTGCAACGACTTGGGCAGGGTTGGATAAAAAGCTCACCTGGTAATAGCATTTAATAATAAAAGCAATAGATATGAAAACGCTATTCAAAGTTTTGGCTTTCTGTACAATTGCCCCGGGTTGCGGTGGCGGGCTAGATACCCTGCACATAGATCCAAGTATATTGGAAACTAAACCAGAAGTGGTGGAAGCAACGTTTTTGGCTGTTAATGACTGGTGCGAATCCGGTAAGCCTTCAAAACGGTACGGGCAAGATGATACTTGCATTGACGTTGTAATTGCTGAAAGTGGGATTGAAGATTCCCGACTAAAGTTTGGCAAGATTAGCCAAAGTTCCACTTATAAAGCATATACCGATTGTTCGCCGTTTCAATGTGACATTACACTGTCAAACAACCCGCGTAATGAGTGGTATGTACAAGATTGCAAGGACACTAAAAAGTTTGATGTTCGAGCATATGACGTCATGTTGCATGAATTGGGGCACTTTTTTGGCTATGATGATATTCCAGATCGTGACGATAATCATTCTGAAGTAATGAACATTGTGACACGGGATTGCAATAAGGCTGAAATTAAGCACCTCTAGCATTTAAAAAGAAAAACAACTAAACATGAGCAATCTAAAAACCTCAAAGTATATCATCACTTACACTGATTCTGACGCCGAGGGCTGCCCAGATTTCACTACTACTGTAAGAGCTTATAGTGAAGAGCATGCGGAAGAAAAGTTTTATGATGATGACAATGATCCCAACTGGAAGATCATATCAATCAAAAAGCTCAATTAATAGCATTTAGCAATAAAAGCAAAAGATAAGGTCTCAGTGACGGCTACCAAAGCTGAGGATAACGCCAGAGTAGCGGCTAACGAGCCCCTAGCTTGATATGTGGGCTCAATCTTTACAATGTTTAATAGCATTTAATTAGAAAGTTAATTAATATGCGATCAACTGCAAAAAACAACGAAGTAAACCTAACCTTCAAAAACGCACGCAAGGCAGATCACTTTCTGCAATGGTTGTACAGTGAGGGTGGAGATCAGTTTCAAGCCTGGCTGAAAAAGCACCACATCAATTACAGCAACGATGAAAATGCTGAAAGTAATAATTCAGCTTCAGTGTAAGGCATTTAATCATAAAGGTAAGTAGTATGAGCCAAACACAACTAAAAACCTATAATGAAACAATAAAGAATCATGTTTCAGAACTAGGCAAGTCAGCAACCATCCTGTTCGTTCATCATGATCTGAATTGTGGTTTGAAACAAGCTGCACAGATCGTTGAAGCTGCATTGAAAAAGAACTAAAGCATTTAATCATAAAGGTAAGTAGTATGACTGTTGCAAACAATCGAATGATCTCAACCATCGAACTACAATCACACTGCCCGGAGGCTTTTGCAGCGCTACCAGAATGTTATCAAAACGATTCATGTCTGGAATTTATGTGGGATGACGGAATTCTGTTTGGTTACCCTGCCACTGAAAACGACAAGTCTGCAATTGGCGATATCGAAGCCATGTTCATAAACGGAACGTGGGAGGTGCAGCGACTGTAAGTCGCGCGGCAAAGCCTGCAGAAACTTTAAAACTTATCTTCCTTAACTTTCTTTCTTACAGAAACACTGAACATCAACAGTTAAGCTGTAAAGCCCGAGTAGACAGATCCTGCTCGGGTTTTCCTTTTAGTCTTGTGGCATTCGTTTTGCTATATGCAGGTCTCATGCCAATATCACCAATTACAATGACATTAAAAATACTAAGCATTTAACAATAAAACTACTTAGTGTCTTTACAACTTTTCCGATATGAGAGCGTAATAACTAGACAACGACTGCCATCAATGTTTAGGAATTAGCTGCCTTGGCAGAGGAAACAGAAACAATTAAAGTTTCTGGGGAAAGGTAAAGAATAGCTCGGCAGGGATATTAAACCCTGCCGAGCTTTTGTATTATGCTATTAAATAGCATTTAATAATAAAAACAATATATATGAAAGAACTATGTGTTAAAGCCATAAAAAACGAATACATTAGAGCTGGAATATGGGGGTGTTCTTATATTATCTTTTTCTACGTAATAGGTAGGTTTCCTAAGGAAACTATAACAGGATCTATTCTGTACGTAATTACAGCTTACTTTTCCGGTTTGCTTGCAATTAGACTGACAGGCTGGTCATACAAATGGACCAAAGCATTTAATAATAAAACTAATAGTTAGCCTGGTTCTGCTGTATAAGGAACTGAAAAAGCCGGTAAGTCTCTGCCGGTTTTTTCTTGTGGTGGTATATAGCATTTAATAATAAAAGCTATTGTTGAACAAGGAGAAACCAATGTTGCAATTGAATGTAGTGATCCACTATCAACATGCGTATCCCGATTATCAAACAATCGAGGTCAATCAAGTTCAGGTAGGTGTTTGGAACCATATTGATGGTTTAACCCTAGAAGAATCTTTCAGTCAGTTTCTGAACAACAAGCAAGTTCAATACATTAAAACGCTGTGCGAAGAAACCTGCGAACAAGCCGCATAGCATTTAATAAGAAAAGCAATCAGTATGGATCCCAATACCACATACAGCAACATCAAACAACTAATGCGGCGTGAGCGTTCTTTGACGCTAACGGAAAGAGAAGAGCTTTCCGAGCTGGTTGAAGCTCTCCAAAACTGGATCAATGCTGGCGGATTCCAGCCAGACAACTTTGATCCAGCACTGCTGGAACAAGCTGCTCATTGTGGGTGCTGATAATAGCATTTAATAATAAAAGCAGTTAGTATGAAACAGATCACAATTGTTTATCGTGGAAAGAAAACGACTTTTCTAGCTGAAACTGCATCTTTATCTTTTGCAGAACTAAAAGAACTGTCCAGAAAAGCTGGCGTGCCGTCTAATGAACCATTCAACTGGTATTCAAAACCAGGACCGCCACGTCAAAAAAGCATTTAATAATAAAAGCAGTTAGTATGACTCCTGAAACAATCTACGGAATTCTTTCGGTTATCGGTTTCTTCATTCTTTACGTGAGCGCCAAGCCCAGAAGACGAGAGATCAACAATCAACCCAAGCTCACCACGTTTCACGTGATACTGAAAAAGTAAACTATGTTAACGAATCCAAGAGTTTATCCTAACAATGTAATTCTTAAAGTATATGCTCATAGTGGTTTTGAGCATGCTGTAATCGAAACTCAAAGACTCACTAGCTGTTCCAATGACACTGCAATTCAACATGTGAGAGAATTGGTGCACAATTCTTTGCAGATAATAAATGCTAAAGCTTCGACTCATCATTGGAAATAATCGTAGCTACTGCTAATAGCATTTAATAAGAAAGGCTATTGATATGAAAAAGATATCCGGACTAGAAGCCGCAAAAGAGATCTACAACAGAATCTCCCGAAGTGTGCTGTCTCCGCATGAAACAATGGCTCCTAGTGATGCCACAATGAATGCACTGACCATGATCGGAACAATGCACAGCAAGTTCACTCTAGATGAATGGCTCGATGTGTGGATCACAATCGTAAACTTTAATCCCGAGAATGTTGTAGAACAGCTAACGCAATCCACTATCATTGGAAATGCTGTTCTATAATAGCGCGACAACCATAATAGCATTTAATAATAAAACTAGTAATTGAACGTCAACCCCAAACCAAAAAAGGTTTTCCAATCATGTCTGCAGTTCCCACCCTAGGTTATTCCCTCGCCGTCGACTTTCAAGCCATCCTGAACAAGAAGCGTGCCAACGCTCCAAAAGCTCCTGCCCGCAAGCCAAACTTCGAGCCTGCTCGGACAATCAGTGCCGCTGAGTTCCGAACCCGCAACAATCGTGCCAACCATGAGGAACAGAAGGAACTGATTCGTGCCTACATGGGACACTACAACAATAGCGAACCACACGGAACGCAACTCGACAATGCTTTGCGAACCGCTCGCTTGGAGATGAAACCGATCTCTGTTGCTGAGTTGAATGAAACCCCGAGACGTCGCGATCCGAATGTTTCCGGTATGATTGCACAACTCCTGAGCAACGGCTACGATCTGCAGCGTCGAATCGAACTAGCGACCGAATTCGAATACAGTGAGGAAGTAATCGTTTCAATGAAGCGCCAACTTTCCACCATCGCTCAAAACCTGCAAGCCCTGAGCTGAACAATTCCAGGGGAGGTTTTACCTCCCCTTCTTATAAGAATGTAAATTCTTATTACAGAGAGAGTGTAAAAACACTCTCTCTTTTCTTTTTTTGTGATGGCACGTTGTTTGCTATATGCAGGACTCAAGCCAAACCCCACAACTCACAAAATTACAATAACACTAAAACCCAGCAGCATTTAATAATAAAACCAATAGATACCGGTAGGCTTTCCCAATAAGGAAGACCCATTGTGCCTGTGCCAATAAGCATTAGGACCGCGGAATTAACCGCTACCGGCGAAACTTCCTCAATGCTATATTAGCATTTAATAATAAAAACCATTAGTGTATCTAACAGAAAGTTTTTCTAATGCTCACTAATCTCCAAAAGAACATTCGTCTTTCTGCCCACTACGCTGCACAACGCGTAATCGAGAATTACATTGATGGTGAAACTCCTTATGGTCCGTTGTCTCACGCACAACGACGACAGAAGGTTTTGGATCTTCTCGTAGAAAACGGCTTCTCTCGTTTCTTGCTCGAAAAGCAGGATCCTGATTATAAGTACAGTGCACTTCAACTCGCTTCTTACAGCTACGTTCAAACGAGGCAAAGCGAATATTATTCCTGGAATGCTTACAATAAGTTCAGTGTCACTGAAGTTGCAGCTTACCTGGAATTCATTGGTGATGAAAAAACTGATAGTAAAGCCTGCCTAGAATACATTCGCGATGAATTCGGTTGCGAAGGTTATGAATCGGGTCCAGGTCGACCGTTCAATAACGGCTGGACCTACTATCTCAGTAAGAGTGGAAAACGTATCATCGGAGATATTCACGGAGGGCTTGACGTCTGAAATTCCAGGAAGGGCGGAAACGCCCTCCACTCATATTAGCATTTAATATTATTATCTATTAGTATGACGGAACGCCAAAAACAACTACTCGCCCAGATTGAAGCCGACACGGCAGAATTCGAGCGACGCGAAACAGAGATCCAACGCAAAGCCAGAAAGGGGCGCTGTAATTATGTCTTCAGTGAGATCCGAGATCTCGCTAAGGAAAGAAAAAACAGATCACATCGACCATGGGGGTCAAACCCCAACTTGCCAGATCCGAATCTGGAAAAGTCGGCGCACGAAAGCAATAGGATAAGAGAATGGGAAAGCACATTAAATGCTTTCCCTTTTCTTTTTCATAATTGGCATTAATATTGTTTATTGCAATTAGCTTGCCAAACCCAATTCACTTACAGTATTATTAAAGTATAGCATTTAACAATAAAAATAATTAATATGAAAAGTCTACTAATTGCAATCGGCTGGGCTATGCTCGTTTCTCTCGTACATGCGCCCCCAATCAGCTTCTCTGGGCAGGTCAGCTTGAGCGGACTAGTCCTTACTCTAGGTGGCATTATCCTCCTACTCATCAAGGCTTAATAGCATTTAACAATAAATGTAATTAATATGTCTAAACCTTCGCAAGCTGACATTGATATCGCCCGAGATTGGTGCTCGGTGAATCTTCCTGAGAATATCTCCGGTCAGGAGTTTGATCAGAAAGTTCAAGAAGTAGCATACGAAAATGCTAATTCGTTGCACCTACCTCTAGAGCCCAACGACTACATTATCTTTGTTAGCATTTAACAATAATTACAATAGTTGTAACCTTTTTCAGGAGTTTTCATCTCAATGTTTTCTACTCTCACTGTAAACCCGCACCTTCTGGCAGACACTCAATTGGCATGGGATTATGCTGTACGAGCCGCCTACTACGAATCACAAGAGTAACCTTTTTCAGGAGTCCTCATTATGGCTACCAAAAAGTATAAGAACGTCAAAGATCTATCTGTCATAGATCAGATCCGTACCTCCTTCCAACTGCACAACTGGCTACCACTGATCGTTGGTGCAGTGCTTGGTGGGGCTGCTCCTGCTCTCACCTACACTGTGAGTCATCTCCTACACCCGATCTCCCAAGGGGCTGCCCTGAACACATGGGCAGCATGGGTAAGTGTCTGGACTCCCGTTGTCGTAGCTGGGCTCACGTTCAGTGGTATCACGGTCTACCAGTGGCTACTCGCAGCATTCAAGAATCGTGCCAAAGCACTGGGTCTTGTAGTGCTAGTGGAAACGGTCATGACCTGTGCAAGCTCTGTGCCAGTTATGTGCTACCTCGCGCTGGCACTGTTGGTTTTCGTGAATGCCGTTGCTACTGCAACGCAATTGACGCTCGATGCCAAAACGGTACGAAAGCCAAAGGAAAGCAAGAGTCGTGCCAAAGTTCCCAACATCAAGGTTTCCAACACCAACGGAAGAAAGGTTGCATAGCATTTAATAATAAAAACCCTTAGTGTGTCTGTTTCCTCTAACCACGTTTCTCAGGAGTGTACTATGAATGCTGGTGTTTCTTCATCTAACGTTTCTAAGGGCGTTCGATACTTACAGCGCAAGTATCCAGTGGGAAGCTGGATTAAGATCCAGGGGCTGGCTCAAACCCAGGAAGTGACTGGGCACACTGAAAAAGACTTTTGCGGTCTTACCATGCCAGTGGTAATTACGGGAGGCAAAAGGAAACGACAGATCGATCCAACAATGATTAAGAAAGTTTGGACCTATATGGTTCAATGATTCACTCTTAGTGAAAAGTTCAACCAGGTTGTAAAGCCTGGTTTTTCTTTTACTGTAAAAAAAAATCGGCTGACCGAACAAAAATTTTATTATTAAATAACTTTATTACAGTTTTATTAAAATAAATCGGCTAGCCGAACAAATGATGTATAGTAAAAAATGCTGGTGGAAGGTGTGAGAGGGCGCTCCGCCCCCCGGTATTTGTATATATATTGGTAGTGATTTTGGAAATCATTTAATTCACACCATACATTTCAATATAAAAACTAAAAAAAATCGAAAAAAATCGAATTAAAGAGTAGATATAAGCATCATCTCAACAAATCAATTTTTTTAATTTTCAAGAATTCTTTTTCAGAAATTTCCACATATTCAAAATAACTAGGATTAGTTTTAATTATTTCAACAAAAAACCGACAACATCTATCACAGCATCTAAATGCACTATTAACCAACATACTTCTACAATTATTATACTTAATAAAGGTTTCACTAATATTTGTACATTTAGTCACGCCATCATAATACATATCACATTCATATTTCATATAGAATCACCTTAATATATTTGCTTTTACAAACCGGGCATATTCTTTTTCAGAACACATTTTATTCCAAGAGAGTTGCAAAGCAAGTTTAGAGCATTTATCACAAACCGGATAATATTTAACATTATTATCTGAATAGCAAGCACGAACAAATATTGTGGCTACATTTGAGCAAGCAAGAAATTCACATTCATAATTTATTTTAGGCATTAATTATCTTAATAATTCAGTTTTTCTAATTATATTTATTTGAGATATAAAGTATTCTTTAGACCAATCAGACAAAATTGGATTTATTTCCTCACATATTAAAGTAATAATACCAGAATCTAATTTACCATAGGCTAATCTTTTATTATAATCAGTATAATACATTACATAGCTTTCATAAGAAAAAATAAATGAATTTAATGAGTGTAAATAAAAAGTATAACTAGCTCCACATTTACATTTTTTTTCATAGACATTAGTCTTAATAAATCTATTACAGATAAAACAATTCATATTAAATATTTTATTCCATTAATTATTATAATATTGTTATTTTTTATTATTATTTTCCAGCTACAGGGGGTATATTTTTTATTTAAAGTATAGTTAAAACTTATATTGATAGATTTAATATAAAAAAGCAATTAATTTAAGACAGGAGGGAGATTTTCATAAATTTATTTAATAAATCGCGGGCTAATTTTTTTGAGGGATTATTTGTTTTCACAGAAAATTTATCATAATTATTAATGAGTAAGACATTAGTTTTACAGAAGTAGACGACACAGAAGGTTCGATTATTCAACAAAAATATATAATCGATACAAAAGACATTTTGGTCAACATTCAAATAATAATCTATATTACAATCATCACAAACTTTTAAAATATTTGAGATATTCTTACAGATATTATTACATTCTTTACAAATCATTTAAGTATTTTAGTTTTTTGGTAGGAATTGAATTTTTTTTCAGATATTTCTTCAAATTGGTGGGAGGAACGAAAGTCATTAAAGCATCTACGACAAACGATTACGCAATTATTTGTCCGCCAGAATCTAACAAATACAATTGAGTTATCACAATCATGTAAGAAATATATTTGATGTAAGTAGCAATTTATATCAGAGTAATATTTTTGATTTTTTAATTGAGACATATTCTTTTTTTGATATTTTAGTAATTAGTGGATTATTTTGAATAGCAAAGAAGCAGAGCAAGCAGATAGCGTAACAATTTTCTTTATATTTAATAAAGTATTGTGTTTTTGAGTTACAGAGGTAATATTTATTCTTATTATTTGGAATTGTTCCTAAGTTAGTCAATTCACAACAATCAGTTATTTTAAAAGGCATATTTTTTTAAATTTCGTATATTCTTGTTTTGACGATTTTGAGAAATTGTAGTGACTATTATTAATAATATAAAGGCAATATTTACAAACAAAGTAGCAATGGTCATCTATTTTAATATATGATTTAGCTTTATTTTCGCAATTATTAGAATAATGCGAGACAGGAATGAATCCAAATTTATTCATATCACATTTTTGGAATTGGAGGTCAAATATTTTTATAAAAATTGGAATCATTTTAGGATAAGTATTTTTTGTTCTCTGAAATATTCTTTTTCAGATACGAACTGATAATCATTATAATTTTTTAATATTTTATAACAGAAGTCACACACGGGTCTAATCGGGAAAATAACATCAAACATAATGAACCTAGCAAAATGCTTAGCTGGGTTATGACATTTTCCGGTTCCAAAGACAAAATCACTTGAGCATTGCAGGTCTATCATTATGATAAAATACTTGATTTAATTATAGAGTTAAGTATATTATATGCTTTTTGTTTATTCATTTGTTCAAAAGACAAATATTGGGTATTAAATTTTGAATGAACGCTTAATTTATTTAATTTTGGATAAAATACGCACAAGCCATTATCAAATGTATATAAAATAGTAACTAATTGTTTTTCGTAATTAAATGTAAAATTACATTGACAATTTTTGCATGTAAAGATCGAGTTAGCTAATTTAAATTCAGATAGTGGAGACAGGCATGAATTACATTCGGTACAATTTTGAATCATTTATAATATCAATCTACTTTTAGCCAATCTAGTGCATAATTTTTGCATAGCATCGATAGTTAGATTTGGTGAATTATCTTTTAATTTACAAATTAAATCATTATAATGCAATTGATAAACGAAAGGGATTTCATTTGGAAATGCAAACAATTCAAATTGATAAAATCCAAAATCATATAAGATTACCAAATCGTCACATTTTACAGCCATAGCGGTTATTGTGCCATAAATTCTTTCATATTCAATTTTGCAGCTACAATTTTTATTATAAACAGATTTTACATCATGAAAGCTTATTTTCTCATTACAATTTGTACAATTAGATAAATTCATTTTAATATATTAGCCTTTTTAATTTTTAAGTATGCGTCTATTAAATTATTTTTTGAAATTTCTTTATTAAAAGGCATAGAGTGACTCGTCAATGAATAGCTTGCAGATTGATCATCCGATAATATTGTAAAAATGTCAATGGTTTGTGTATTACAATAATATACTATATCACTTAAATCATACATTACACTTACTGAAAATAAAGTCTTTTTTATAAAACAAAACCTTAGATTACAATTATCACACACTAAATTAAACTTAAATGTATCTAATTTTGATAATTTTGATTTACAATCAATGCAAAGTTTTTTCATAATAGTATTTGAGATTTTGTCATAGTTTTTAATATTTTTTTAAAGAAACTGATATTAATTTTTACATTATTTACTTTTATTTTGCAAAGAAAAGTTCTATCTTCCCACAAATAAAATTCATTTGAAAAATTATTATAATAATATAATGCATATTTTTCACCAACAAAATAAATTGAATATAATTTTAATGTGTTTGGTTTTTTATAAAAATGCAAACCACAATCACAATGATAGTGACATCTATTTTTATTAATAATTTCTTTTTTGCAGCCCAGACATATCATAAAATTTGTGTTTTAAGTGTTGAGTTATATATTTTTAATAAATTTTCTTTTGAGAATTCAAAATTTGGAATAATTTTCCAAAACAAATCAAAAGCTTGGTCATCAAAAACAGCGACCAAAGAATCATCTAATCTATAGAGAACTTCAAAATTATTATCGAATATCATACCTTTTGATACAATATTATTTACACCCCATTCAGCATACTCGCATACTGAACATTTAGTTATGTAATGTCCATAACGTACATTTTGCATATAATTAATGTTACACCACGGGCAAACTTTGCTTTTAGGAATTAATTTAAATCGACTCATTGTAGTATTAAATATTTTAATTCAGTGTTTAATTTATATAATAATTCATCCAACGGAAGATTTTCGGGATCAAAGTGTAATGCTGTTAATATATTAGCATCTTTGTCACAAAGCCATTTAAACCCTACTGATCCATACTGTACTAAAAATACAGAGTCATTAATTTCAACAGTAATTGTCACAACATAATTAACTTCTACATTTTGTAGGAAATGTAAATCATAGAAACTAACAAATGTTGGTTTTTCGCAATTGCAGCTTTGTATAACGCTTTTCAATTCAGTAAAACGCTTGTTACATTTTGGACATATTATCATAATAATGTATTAGCGATTATTTTTTTAAAAATTTTATCTACCTTCATATTAATCGGATTAAAAGGTAATAAAATCATTCTGCCATCTTTCATAAAAAGCTGTGTAACTTCATGCAAATATTCTTCATTTACTAATTTAAATAGAGCATATATTCTATAAAATTCTTTATTATTACGAAAATTTAATGAAAACATTAAGCTATGTTTTTCAGACCGAAAATATTTTGAATATTTGGTATAAGTACAATCACATTGATATGTATTATGAATATCAGCACTAGATATTGGGTGTAATTCACTATTACAGTACTGGCAAATAATATTATCTATTTTTAGATTTACTGAACTCATAGCAGGTATTATACTCTATTACAGCAGCACTTGTCAAGAATATTAAGCCAGAAGCATTACACAATTTAACTTACTAAACATTTTATTTATATTTGAAAAATCAAAATCCAATATTTTTTTTATCACAACAGAATTTTCTATTATTACAATATTAAAATTAGAAATTGTTGTAATATTATTTTCATAATCTAATCTAACATGAAAATTTTTTAATATAAATTCTCTTAAAAACAAGACATTATTATATTTATTATATTTATGAAAGTATCGAGGCATATTACCAGGTATTACGCAATATTTATTATCACAATAGCAATGAAATTCAATATTAGACTCACTAACAGTTAATTTATCGTCACAAAATATACAATTTAGATTTAAGCTACTATTAATAATTTTGACAACCTTTTCAATGAATTATGAAAAGCTTGGATAGTATTAATTTTTGGTTCAATCCAATACAATTGAGTTGTATTTACATGTAAAACTTTTTTAACAAAATTCCACACATAAAGCTTATCATTATCATTTGAAAAAATTGATAGTGAAATTAATTCCGGGTTTTCTCCATTTCTAGAAAATATTTTTAATTTATGACCTACTTTTCTATTGCAAGATTTGGAGACGCTATTTATATTTTTAAACGATAAAAATTCATTATTAAATGGTTCTCCACAATAGGGGCAATTAAATGGAAGCATAATCTTATTATATCTTCAAATAAGATTATATCTAATTTATTTTAACTAAAGAATATGTTTTAATCTTACATTCATAATATTAAATATTTATTAATTTTTTTTAAAATATCATCTTTTTTAATATTAATCAAATCAATATTTGGCAAACTAATATGATTATCATTTCCAACAATATAGCATCTTGTTTCAGATTCATTTTGTTGCAATAAATACGTAGTATGTTTTGTTTCAAACCAAACTTGAATAAAAGCTATTTGGATAGGAGACATTTTATTTTGCAACGCAATAACATTAGATGATAAATTATATTTATTGCAATAATTACATTTTCTAAAAAAACCCAACTTTGTATCTTTATTAAAATTTGACATAGAATAATCGTGTGTTTTCGAATTAATATTTATAAAAGACGAGTTTTTTTTATTAAAAGCGGATTTTAATTTAATTATAAAATTAAATTGTTCAACATCAAAAGATAATACAGTTCTTACTGTTCGGTCATCATTTACTTTATAAACATTTAAATTAGTCAAGTTACTGCAATTTATACAATATTTAGTTGCATTTAAAAAATCATATAATGTATATTTTTTTGACAAAATTAATTTATTTTCTATTTAACCAATCTTCATTATTGTAATGATTATCGGAATTAGGACAATGTGCACCACTTCTATCGTAGATACCGTTATATATATAACCACAACTGCATTGTACTGTATTATTTGAAAAATTAGGCAAGGTAACGACTTTATCAGAGCCTGCGGCGCGCAGCAAGGCATAAATATTTAAGTCATTTATTTTTAGCTGTGGTATTGGTGGTCCAAATTTATTTTTTTCCACATTAGCTAGTCCATGACTAACAAAAATTACAACGTCAGCTAAATTTCTATTTGTTGTATTCATAAAGCTATCTTGAATAATCAAAATTCTTAAATCATTTAAATTAACTTGTTCAACATATGATGGATCATTGGATATAAGAGTATCAAATTCTGTACCTGTCATTGTGTAATGCACATACAATTGCTTTTCTATAGTAGATTGCATTTGTGTATTTAAATCAGAATTAACAAAAATTATAGCAGATGGAAATTTCATAAATATATACGATTTTAATCGCAATTTTATTTTGTGATATATGTCAAATGAAAGATAGTTTATTGTGGATGAAGAAACAATGAAAAAAATTCTTGAACAAGAATTTGATAAATTAAATAAAGATAACAAAAAAAGTTGAAAAAAGAAACGAGTGGAAACAATTAGGTCTTTTTGAAGACGAATATTACCTATACAAGGAAACTAAAAATGAGTGAGTTACCAGTTTTTAAATTTGCACTAAGAGAAGATTTAAAAGATAAAAAAGAATTTTTACCTACAAAAGGAGAGCCTTTTGCCACAGGATATGATGTAAGTTCTGCGCCTTTAAATAAAAAACCAATAATAATTAAACCGCATGAATATTTTCGCATACCATTAGGTTTTAATATGATATGCCCAGCAGGTTGGTGGTGTTTTTTATTACCACGGAGCAGCTCTTTCTTAAAAAGAAATATAAGCGCTTTATATGGTGTCATTGATCAAGATTATTATAATGAAGTTTCATTTGTAGGTCAATACCAACCAAATAAAAATGAAGAAAAAGATTTAATTATTGAATATGGGGCTCGGATAGGTCAATTAATTCCATTTAAAATTCAAGAAATGGTTGTAAGAAAAATATCAAATGAAGAATTCAAATCAATTACAACAACAAAAAAAACCTACAGAAAAGGAGGTTTTGGTTCTACTGATATGTAAGGATTGTAATAAGAAAACACAAATACAAAAAGGGAGAAGGGTTTGTAAAAAATGCATCTTAAAAAGAAAAAAAGATAAAAAAATTGATGCTACGTGTTCTATTTGTTTTAAAACAAAAAACATAGGATATTATTCATTTACAAAAAATAAAAAAGCAAATACTAATTATATTTGTAATAGGTGCTTATCTTCAATAAAAAACTCTGGAAATAAATCTCTACTATCAAAATATAATTATAATGAAGATTTATTTGCTACCATTGATAATGAATTAAAAGCCTATTTATTAGGCATTATTGCTGGAGATGGCAATTTATATAAAACTACCGTTTATTTGTGTGCTCACAAAAATGATGTTGAAACTTTAGATCTATTTAGATCAAATGTATGTAAAGATTTAAATATTAAAACAAAACAAAATACTAATGTAAAATATATTAGATCATACTCTAAAAAAATATCTAAAGATTTATCTAATCATCTAATGATAAGTCCTGGCAAAAAATCAAATTTAATAAAAATGCCACAAATAAATGAAACATTAAAAAAAGATTTTATACGTGGATTATTTGATACTGATGGCTGGATTTCAAAAATTAATACCAAATCTTCTACCCCTGCTTGTGGTATTGGATTAACCTCTTATGAAATGATTTTAGAAATTAAAAAAATATGCGAAAATAAAAATATTAAATTTTCTTACACAATAAGACAGCCAAAAAAACATACCCACCTGCCGCTTTACTTATTAAAATTTTCTGGATTTAATGCATTAAACTTTTTATCATACATATATTTAGATTCAAAATATAAATTATCTAGAAAATACAATTTATATAATATTTGGAGTAAATGGAAGCCTGGTGTGGGGATAAAAGACAATTTAACAAAGTTAGAAATAAAAATAAAAAAACAAATTCCAATAGGAAAAGCAAAACTAAGCTCAAATGAAGTTAGAAAAATTAGATCATTATATAAAACAGGATTGTCTTATGATAAAATATCTAAACAATTTAATGTTCATAAAAATTCCATAAGAAAAATTATAAAAGGGATAACATTTAAACATATCAAATAAGGTAAAATATGATAAATTATGCAATAATAGAGGCAGAACAAGAAGCCCTGGTGGATTTGGAAGTTCCAAAGACCAGTAAAGATTGGATCTATACCAATTCTGGTAAAAAAATAAGACCATTAAACCCTGATCCAAATGTAATTTGTATAAATGATATTGCTCACGCATTATCTAATAATTGCAGATATACTGGACACTGCGATGAATTTTACAGTGTCGCTCAACATAGTGTTATTGTTAGTTTATTGGTTCCAGAAGAATTTGCATTATACGGTCTTTTACATGATGCCGGGGAAGCCTACTTATCTGATATAGCTTCACCTGTTAAAAAATTGCCACTATTTGAATTTTACAGAAAAGCTGAAAATAACTTACAATCAGTAATTTATAATAAATTTGGTTTAAGTGCAACAGAGCCTCAAATAGTTAAAGAAGTAGATGTTAAATTAAGATCTAATGAATTTACAGATTTATTCTCTTCTTTTAATAATGAATATGCTAGCATATATGACATAACGATAAATCCATTACTTCCTAAAGAAGCTAAGCAATTATTTTTAGATAGATTTAATGAATTATATGAATAAAGAATTAAAAACATATACAGTAAAAGTAGAAACGTTAGTTCCAGCTTTATTTACATACACAATCAAAGCTTATTCTCCAGAAGAAGCAGCTAACCCTCAAATGTTAAAAAGCCAAATACCAAAGCATATACAACATCATGATCGTGTGCACAAACAAAAAAAAATAACTGTATATGAATATGGTATGTCAATTATAAAATTTATAAAAACTTTATTTTAACAATGCAAATACAAATACAAAGATTGTCATCTAATATACCATCTGATATAAAATTTCAAAATGCAGCAAGAATATGTAATTCTTGTAGAACAGAATATAATAATAAAATTTATACAAGTTTAGGTTATGTTGCTTCTTGTATTAGATGTAAAAAACATAACTTTTATGCTCATAATTATTATGATGTTTTTACATTAAAAGGTTCAAGATTTACATTTACAAATCCAGAATTCCCTACCTTTTCAATTCAAAGCCAATTATATTTACATTTAGATTTTATAAATAAAACAGTAATAATTTCTTCACCAACATTAAAATCAAAAACAATAGAATATAAAGATAAATATAATGAAAATATGATTACTAAAGAAGCTGAATTTATATTTAAAAAAATACAAAAAGCCGCTATTTTGATATAATAATATGTACAGACAACACTTATATGTAAAAAATATTAAAGGTATTGAAAAAGTATTTTCTAAAGTAATAATACCTGCTAAAAAGCCTATTTTATATTTAACGGGAAATATTTTTAGCGCTACTACAATAAAAAAAATAGAAGATATTGTACAAATAGGTCCAAAAAAATATTTAGGATTATCAGGCGGAATAGATGATAAGATTAGACATAGTTGTAACCCAACAACATATTTAAATATGATTGGAGATAAAGCTATATTATATTCTATACATGATATTAAACCAAATATAGAAATCACATATGATTTATCAGTGTCTTTATTAAATAATAATTTACATTTACCTTGCTATTGTGAATCATTAAATTGTAGAAAAATAATTACAGATTTTCAAGCCTTGCCTATACATATAAAAGACAAATATTTTAATTTGAATATTATTCCAATATATATAAAATATAATTTTTTTAAAACAGATTAAATAATGAAAAACATATTAATAACAGGAGTTGCTGGTTTAATTGGCAGTAATTTAGCTCAATATCATTTAAATAACAATGACAGGGTATTTGGTCTAGATAACTTTTCATCTTCAGATCAAAACTCAATACATTTTAAAAAATTAAAAAATAACAATAATTTCTTTTTTTCAAAAATAGACATTTCTAGTAATGTAGAAATTAATCAACATTATTTTTCTAAATATGATGTAATTTATCATTTGGCTTGTCCGGCATCACCAAAATATTTTAGTGATTTAGGCATAGAAATAATAAAAGCAAATACAATTGGAACTATTTACTTAATAGAAACTGCTAAAAAATTTAATTGTCCAATAGTAGTCGCATCATCATCTGAAATATATGGCAATTTGCAAGAAAAAAAGCCAATATACGAAAACTTTTATGGAAATGTCAATTGTTTTGGTCCTAGGGCTTGTTACGATGAAGCAAAAAGAGCTCAAGAAGCAATTTGTTTTAATTATATAAATTCAAAAAAATATGAAAATATTAGAATTCCCAGAATATTTAATACATATGGTCCTAATTTATCAATAGATGATGGTAGAGTTATATCAAACTTCATAGTTAATGCGCTTAAAAACGACCCTTTAATTATAAATGAAAATGAAAACGAAAATAAACTAGCTAGATCTTTTTGTTATGTTGATGACACTGTTAACGCTTTAATTAAATTAGTCGGATCAAATATCAATACACCAATAAATGTTGGTAATAACAAACTTACTTATATTACTAATTTGGCAAAAAACATTATAACTATAACAAATTCACAATCAAGAATACAATATGCAGGAGAGTTAAAAGATGATCCTGTGTATCGAAATCCAGATATAACTACTATAAACAATTTATTAAAATGGTACCCTTCAACACCTTTATCTATTGGGCTTAATAAAACAATAGGTTATTTTAAACATGTTATTAACATCACAAACTCAAGCAACTGAAATATTAAATTTAATACGAACAGAATCAAGTAAGTATAAAACTACATCAGCATTGTCTTTAAATGCATTAATTGCGCACAAAATTTGTTGGGTAATGTTTAATGGTTTAACAAATGTCTTTGTTACTGAGGATGAAATATTCATGATTGTTGAAATTTTTTCTATTTATAGTGAAGATATAATTGATCGATATAAATTTGCTAAAGTTTTTATATAAACTGAAAATAAATTGGATAATTGGATAAATAGCCAATAACCTTGCATAAATTTCATGCAAAAATTAACAACAGAAAACTTTATAAGTAAAGCTAATAAAATACATAAAAATAAATATTTGTATAATAAAGTAAATTATATAAACAGCACAACCAAAGTAATAATTATATGTAAAAAACATGGGGAATTTTTACAAAAACCTAACACCCATTTAAACGGTTGTGGTTGTAAATTATGTGGATTTAAGTTAAGAACAAAAAAGAAAACATCAAATATACAAGATTTTATAATTAAAGCAAATAAAATTCATAAAAATAAATATAATTATGATAAAAGTAATTACGTGAATAGTAGAAATAAAATTACAATAAAGTGTCCAATTCATAATGAATTTAAACAAACGCCAAGTGATCATTTAAGTGGATATGGATGTAATAAATGTGCTATTAAATTAAGAGCTAATTTAAAAAGAACAAACTTGTCACAATTTAAAGAAGAGGCAAATAAAACTCATAAAAATAAATATAATTATGATAGTGTTAGTTTTAATGTACTAAAAAATAAAATAAATATAGTTTGTCCAATACATGGGACGTTTACACAAACTGCTGCGACACATCTAAATGGACGTGGTTGTAGAAAGTGCGCAAACAAAGCAAAAGCACTTACAATAGAAGAATTTATAAAAAAATCAAATAAAATACACCTTAATAAATATAACTATGTAAACACAAACTATGTTAATGCATTAACTAATGTTTCAATTATTTGTCCTGAGCACGGTGAATTTATTCAAAACCCACGTTGCCATTTAACCGGCTCGGGGTGTAAAAAATGTTCTACTAAAGAATCCAAATTAGAAAAAACATGGATAAAAGAAATA
>JBNKGY010000015.1:0-33238 GCA_050290065.1 Marinilabiliaceae bacterium | reverse complement strand
CTGCAAAATTTGCCTTGTATATCAGCCTTTTATGTCAATCTGAATTCTGAAATTTTAATCGAACTCAGGTTAATAGCCTGCCCCGATTATTTCGGGGAAAAAAATGGAGTATTCTTGATGACACTAAATATTTTGCACAAGTTTGCCCATAAGTTCCTGAATAGTATCACATTCAATCAATAACTGATCTTGATAATAAAGAAAAAATAAATATGATCCATTACTAATGGCAGATATCCTATAATCACTGCCATTTTCAACAGCCTCATATCCATACCTGTTTAAGGCACGAACCACCCAATGCTCGGCAACTCCATTCCCTTTCACAATAACAGGCTGTTTTCTTTGTTTATGATATCTGAATGAACCAGTAGCATTATCAAATACAACACCATCCCTTTCAAAGAACATTTTAAAATCGTCAGACAAAACCAGGTCTTCAGGCCAACCTTCCTTTATTTCTTTTCCCTGAGCCAACAACCAAATTTTATCTGCAATCTGAAGAGCTATTTCCAAATCATGTGTTGAAAGTAATATACCTCTGCCCTTTTCTTTTGATAGTCTGCGCAAAAGTTGCATAATTTCAAGCTTTGCCGGTAAATCTAAAAAGGCCGTTGGTTCATCTAAAATAATAAATGGCGTTTGCTGAACCAGTGCTTTTGCAATCATTGCCTTTTGTCGCTCACCATCACTCATTTTATCAATATTTTTATGAGCAAACTCAGCCAGACCAACCTCTTCAATTGCATAATATACAATATCAACATCATCCTTGGATAACCTTCCAAAAAAGCCGGTATAAGGGGTTCTTCCAAGTGAAACCAATTCAAAAACAGTAAGATTCGGAACTTGTAACTTATCCGTAAGCACTACACTTACCATTTTAGCACGCTGAGATTCCTGAAGTTCATCAAGGGGGGTATCTTCATATAAAATATTCCCACTCATTGGTTTTAAAAACCCAGATAATGTTTTAATAAGAGTTGACTTTCCCGCACCGTTGGGTCCCAACAGACAAATAAATTCTCCTTCCTTTAAAGAAATATTGACATTACTATGTAAAGGTGGATTCTTACTATTATAACCAACAGATAATTTATTTGCCTGTAGAGTTAATATATTTGATGTACTCTTTTTATTTACCATACTCCTATTCAGTTAAAGTCCTTCTTTTTAAAATAACCGAAATAACAATGGGCGCACCTATAAGTGAGGTGACTGCATTGATTGGTAAGGCTCCATCAAAACCAGGAAGGCGGGCGATTACATTGCAAAACAATGCCAATGCGGCTCCAAGCATCATAACAGCCGGAACTAATATGGAATGGTCAGCCGTTTTTAATAATCCTTTACATAAATGAGGAACAGCTAAACCCAAGAAGGCAACCGGTCCGCAAAATGCAGTGATAGTTGCTGTTAATAATCCCGTGAAAATTAAAATACTTAAACGCGATTTTTTAATATTTAACCCCAGATTAGCAGCATAATTCTCTCCCAACAACAATACATTTAATGGCTTAATTAAAAACAAAGATCCTATTAATCCAATAACAACCATGGGTATATAAATAAGATGTTTATCCCACGATATATTATTAAAGGAACCTAAGCCCCAGACCACAAAAGTTTGAATATCATCTTTTGCACTAAAAAACTGAAGTAATCCCACAATGGAACTGGATGCATATCCAACCATTATACCAACAATCAGCAACATGGCATTATTCTTGAGTTTACGGGCCAAAAATAAAACCATAAATAATACTACAATAGCGCCAACAAAGGCAGCAAACGTAATTGTAAGCGATCCATAAATCCCTAAACCTGCCAATGAGATACCTTGAAAAAGCCCTACTGACAATACTACTAATGCGACCCCCAAACCAGCTCCTGAACTAATTCCTAAAATAGATGGACCCGCCAATGGATTTCTGAATAAGGTTTGCATCTGAAGCCCCCCTGTTGCCAATCCAGCCCCAGCCAACAATGCTGTTAGCGCTTGTGGAAAACGTGACCTGAAAAGAATATTCTGCCATATTTCATTATCCAGATTTATCCCAAGCATCCATTTTACTATTACCGGAAACGGGATATATACTGATCCTAATGAAATATTCAATATAAATAGCACCAGAAGCAAAACTCCCAGACCTGAATAAACCAATTTCTTACGCCCTTTAGCATCTTTACCCTGCATACCTTTACTCCTTAATCAGCTTTTTGTAATAAACAGTATTATATCCATCTAACAGGTTAGGATGAAAAAGCTTGACTAAATCTGCTAAAATCACATCCGGCTCAAGTAAACCCTTTTCGTATATAAGGGAATATGCACTATTGGAATAAATGATACTTCTTCTCTTAAAGGCTTTAAAATCAGAATATCTTACATCCATTTCCTTTAAGGCAGTATAACTAAACTCCCCTGGATAATTTACTAACATAGACCAATAATCACATTCTCCAGCAGCTTCATAAACGGTTTCAAAATCATAATTAAGCGACCCTGTACCATGCCGGTCATCAAACACATAATCTACTGCAGCATCTTTATAGAAATTTGCGTTATAACTCTCTGCTGCAGGAACATACCAAATACCCTGATACGTTTTACCTGAAATTACAGATGGACGATCAGATGATTTTTGCGCAATATCTTTCACCTGATTATATCTTTTGGAAATGTCATCTACTATTTTAATCGCCTCTTTTTCCTTATTAAAAAATGCGCTTACATATACTAACCATTCCACCCTACCCAGAGGGGTGTTCTCCAGATAGCTACAATTCGTCGTCAGTTTAATTCCTGCACTACGAATAGGGCCATAAAAATCATCTTTAAAAGGAGAAACCATCATAATATCAGGATTTAAGGCTAACAAAAGTTCAATATCAGGTGCAAAAGCGGTTCCTATATTCCTGACAGATCCATTTTCTAATCCCTCAATAACATTAGGATTTGAAATATATTCCGGTTCGGCAACCCCAACCAATTGCTCTAATACATTAATTTTATTCGCATATCCAATTTGTGTTGACGCTACCGAAACCCATTTTTTAACAGGTAACATAATAGCAGAAGGATTACTTTTTAAATACAGAGAGTCGGTTGCCAATACAGTTTTTAATGATGGTGCAGCAGAATCCCATGGATGTAATACCTCTATTACCTTATGATTTTTGAAATATGAGATTTTGAAACGATTGGCATATTTAGGTGCATAAATGGAATCTGCCAATTCTGAATGATCTTTAGATGCTGATTGTTTTTGATTACCGGACAAACAACCTACAAATAAAATTGCTGATAAAATCAGCGTTGAAATAAATTTTAAACTCATTACTTTTATCTCCCGAAAGCTAAATGAAACAATTTTTCGTGGCAGGTTTTCCGACTTTCTTTTTAAGCATCTTCCCATCAGAAATTTCTGACAGTGATGTTTAATCTCACCATTAAGGTAGAATACGGCTGCGGGCACAGCTCTTGACTCCTGTATTTAAAACAGTTACAAGATTCCCATTTACGATGTAAAATACATCACCACAATACTTTTGCAAAAGTACATTAAAAGACTGGAATTGCCTAACCAAAAAATGAGGCTTGATTAACAGGTGATTTAATTATCCTATAGATTAAAAATAAAATAGGAATAATTCTATAGCTATTTAGTGCCTGTCCATAAAGTCGGGTGTTTGGACTATAAAGTTTAAATTCAAGGCGTGTGAAAAATTCAAACCGCAGTATACTAGCGTATATGAGGATTTGGATTTTGAGCAACAACGCAGTAGTTGGACTTTATAGACGAACACTAATTAAACTCTATTGTTATTTGAAACGGGGAATTAGCTAGATGCATTGTTTATTCATGCCCAACCAAACACTTTGAAATTCGTCTCAAAGTGATTATCCAGTTTTCTTTTTGAATAGCATCTAATTCTCCCTTATCAAGCCATATCCCCTTACATGCTTCACAATAATCCATAATTACTTTACTGTCTCTCGGGTGTTTTGCTTTGATCATTTTATGTTTGATGTTACATGAAGGACATTCAAGTTTAAGCAGTTGTGTTTTTAGATTCGGAATTTTCCTGATTTCCAGCATCGTAGGTTCAATAAGGGTATCAATTACTGATAATTCACCTTCGTCAAACCAGGTTCCACCACAGTTATTACAATGATCTACTTGTATAGAAATGTTGATATCCCGTATTGTTTTCGAGGTTAAATTTTTATGGCATCTTGGGTATTCCATTTTTTATGTTTATTTGATTAGAATTCAAATATGCGAAATTATTATAAGAATATTTGATCTGTTAGGCATCAAAATTTAATCAAACGTGCGATTGCTTTCCATACTGAATAATATCCACTTTAACTTTAAAAATGTATTCTTTAAAAATATTTGACATTCATTATTTGTTATTTAGTATTCCTTTGTAAATGAAAAAATCTATATCAATTAGTAAAATATAATACTTTTGGCCCAAGCAACTTTATCAAAAATGTTTTGTCTTTGAGTAGTTGGTAAATTTGTCTACTGATAATAATTATATGAAGAGAGTGCTTTTTTTGTTTATTACGATTTTTTTTATCTCTGCTTTGTCTGCTCAGAATAAAGAGGTTTCAGGTAATGTAACAGATTTTGAAACAGGAGAACCTATTCCTTTTGCCAATGTATATGTAAAAAATACTACGGTAGGTACTACAACAGGTTTATCAGGTGAATTTAGTTTTATAGTGAATTCTGATTCACTAACGGCTTCTGCCATTGGTTATCATGCACAGACATTTAGTGTGAAATCATCAAATCTGGATATCAATATTAAATTAGTACCTAATGTTATTGAGATTTCAACAATTGATGTGAAACCATCTGATGAAAGGGTTCGTGCGATTTTGAAAAAAATGGTTGAAAATAAACCGTTGAATAATCCGGAAAGATACTCACGTTATAATTATGAGAAATATTCAAAATGGGATTATATCCTCAATAATGTTGAAAAAAACCTGATGAAATCACGTGTTTTTAAGAATCACAAACACTTATTTCAAAAGGCTGAGGATGGAAGTATGTATTTGCCTGTGTATTTCTCAGAACAGCTGGTTTATAACGAGTTTCAAAGGGATCCTTTAAAGGAGAAATCTACGATACTGGCTGATAAAACTTCAGGATTGGGTGTGCTGGATAGTTATGAGTTTGCTGGTTATACAAGTGGTTTAGAGGTGAGTCAGAATTATTACGATAATTATATCAACTTGTATGAGCAAAACTTTGTAAGCCCATTGGCTAACAGTGGCTGGTTTTATTATCGTTATTACCTGGTTGATAGTGTGATGGTTAATGATACGAAACAGTATAGAATAGATTTTTATCCCAAACGAAAAGGTGAAAATGTTTTTGTGGGGTATATGATGGTTGATGATGACCGTTATGCAGTGCATAAACTGGAGGCTAACTTGTCGGGAGGAAATCAGTTAAACTTTATTAAGTCATTACAAGTGGAATGTGAGTATCAGATTATTGATGACACCATCGTGTTTTATAAAAATAACCTTATAAAAGCTAAGTTTGATTATTTGCCAGGCAATTCAGATAGTACAAAGCAGCGTTTAGAGTTATTATTTAGTGAATATTCATCCTTTGATGATGTTGAAATTAATCCGGATGAAAAAATAGAGTTAGCAACAAAGGGGTTAAACTATGAATCCATAAAGGAGGATGGCTATAAAAAGTTAGATTCCAATGCATGGCGTAAATTACGCCATATTGAATTGTCCGATGATGATATTGAGAAGTATTCCATTATAGATTCTATTAATCAAATTAAAACTGTAAAGTTGGCTAATGATTTGGCTCAAATGGGATTGAATGGATTTTTTGATGCCGGTAAATTTGAAGTTGGGCCATATACAGATTTTGTTCAATCCAATGAAATTGAAGGACTACGATTGTATTTTGGTGGTCGAACCAGTTCTGAAATAAGTGAAAACTGGATGTTTTATGGTGGTTTAGCCTATGGAACAGATAATGAATTGTTAACTGGACATGGAGGTATAGGTTATAAACTCAAAGGTTCAAATAGAAAGGTTTTTAAACTAGAATATGATGACCGGTTCATAAGAATGGGGGAGAATAGAAAGATCTTGTATTTATATGAGAATATGTTAAGTCCTTCTGAAACTAATTTAGTGTCAAGTACATTTGCGAGAGATCGGTTTGATGAGTTATATCGTCAGCAAGGAATTCACTTTTCCTATGAGAATGAATGGCGTACGGGCTTGAGTTCAACTTATATGCTGGATTATAAGAAGCAGTTTTCCCCTGAGTTTTATCCATTCTTTTATAATGGAAATCCATTAAATACCATTAAGGCTTATGAAGCTGGTATCAATGTTCGTTTATCGTGGCGTGAAACACTCATTGATGATGGATTTATGCGTTTTTATGTATCCACAGAATACCCAATTATTAATTTGTCGGCAAATGTAGGAAAAGTTGAATATGCCGATGTAAACAACTGGTATGCTAAACTTCATGCTACCCTAAAGGCAAGACATTTTTTGGGACAAACATATTTTGATTATGCTTTTGAATTAGGTAAAGTTTTTGGAAAGCTTCCATATACTATGCTTGAAATACCTCGTGGAAATGAGACCTATGGTTATTACAGATATGATTTTAACTTGATTAATTATCTTGAATTTATTCACGATCAGTACGTACATGCTTATATGGAGTATCACTTGAATGGCTTTTTTATAAACAGATTACCTTTGATTAAGAAACTTGGTTTACGAGAAGTTGTATCTGCAAAAGGAATGATTGGAAGTCTTAGCAAAGAACAGCAGGAAGGCATTTCAATGCCTTTAGGATCACAATCAGTAGAAGGTGCCTATGTGGAAATCGGAGCGGGATTAGAAAATATATTTCGGTTTTTTAGGGTAGAAGGTGTTTGGAGAGTGAGACCAACTTCAATACAAGGAGTGCCTGACTTTGGTGTACGTGTTAAATTTGAGATTAAATTATAATTTAATAACTGGAGATCTGACACTAAAGTAAATCTATGTTTTCTGCATTTATAATGTCAATTGGTTGATATTCCGTTTTATCGGGCGTGGTGTTATGAACCAGGTAATTAAAAAGCCTCTTGAAGGCTTTTTCAGCTTGTTCAATCGGGCGCTGGCTAATTAAAAAATCAATTACACCATCTTTCATGAAAGCACTGTTCTTTTCAAAGGCTTCGTAACCAATTAAAAACAGGTGTTGCAATTGATGTTTTTGTATATATTCTGCAATAACATAGGTTCTGGAGCTGGATACCATTACTCCTCCAATGTTAGGATTGTTTTTAAATACCCGATCTAAAATTTCATTAACGATTTTTTTATCGGTATTGGGAATTTCAACACTTATTTTTAATCCGGTATTTTTCCCCTTATCCAAAAAGTAACTTAAAAATCCTTGATTTCTTAGGTTAAGGTGTTGTACATTATCCAGGTCTTTTGCCAGGTTTATTATCAAAATGTCTTTGTCCGACGGAACCCCCATATCCATAAGACTGGCAGCGACTCTTCCCCCTTTATAAGCATTCTCTCCAACAAAAGTTAAGGCATTGGTGTCATTAAGAAAGGTATCTATAAAAGAATAGGGTATTTCTAAGTCATCCAATCGGTGACACAATTCTATGGATTCATTTTTTAAAATGGGTGCCAAAATGGCTCCATCTGGTTTCCAGTCAATCAACTCCAATGCCTTTTGCATAAAGTCTGCTGGATTATGCATCTCAAAATAAAAATATTTAACCTGCGTAATAAAAGGAGAAGTACTTTCCTGTGCCAGAGATATACCCATTGGATGCTGTTGCCAGAACTGATTACTATCATGACTTGCCGGTATAATAACAGCAATTTTATAGACTATTGGTGACTTTAATGCTCGTGCAGCAATATTAGGTTGGTAATTAAGACTCTTTGCTATCTTCATTACTTTTTCCCGTGTCTCAGCTTTCACTTCTCCACGGTTATGTAATACTCGATCAACAGTACCTATTGAAACACCTGCCTTTTGGGCTATATCTTTTATCCTAACTGTTTTATTCATTAATTAACACTATAATTTCAATAGAAACTTTGTATTTCTCAGTATGTAAACTTTGTGACCTCTGTGGTGAAGTTGATTAAAACCACAGAGATACACAAAGAATAATTTATGAATTACATAGAAAATGCTTCATATTCAGGAGGCATTCTGAAATATTATTCATTCAAATTTAAAATCCAAAAATCTGTGGTAACCACAAACTTATTTTTGGAATGTAAGTTACCATCATTAATACTACTACCATGGCTAAAAACATAGGTAGTAGTGGTTTAATTACTTTGTCAATCTTAATATTAGCTACACTACAACCAATAAATAATACAGATCCAACCGGGGGTGTACATAATCCAACGCTTAAGTTCAGCACCATTATAATACCGAAATGTGTTGGGTCAACACCCATGTTAGTTACAATTGGCAGAAAAATAGGAGTAAAGATAAGTACCGCAGGTGTCATATCCATAAACACCCCGACTATAAGTAATATTAAATTGATGAGTAATAAAATAATAATTGGGTTATCACTAATGCCTAATAAACCAGCACTTACATTTTGTGGTATGTTTTCATAAGCCATAATCCACGAAAGACCAATACATGTTGCTACAAGTAATAATACTATAGCAGTCGTTTTTACTGATCTTAAAATGATATCTGGAATGTCAGAAATTTTAATTTCATTGTAAATTAAAGACAGAACTAAAGCGTAAAGTACTGCAACAGCAGAAGCTTCAGTGGCCGTAAAAAAGCCACCAACAATTCCTCCAATTACAATAATGAGTAGGAATAAACTAGGAACTGCATCCCATAAAACTTTTAGTCCTCGTTTTATTGATGCTGGTCGTTTAACTGAGAACCTTACAATGAAGAATAATAAAAGTGCTCCTATGCCTGTCCAAATTAGGTTGTAAGCCATAATAGACTGTCCTTTAACGGCAAAAATTCCGGCAATAAAACCGAATGTTGCAGCAGCACCTAAAAGTACTTTTATAACAGCCATTAGAGAAGCTTTAATGCCGCTTTTGTAATGGATCATTAATGCCATTGATGTAATCATAATAGCCAAACCAGTAAGTATTCCAGGTAAATATCCTGCTAAGAAAAGTGCTGTAATTGAAACACCACCGCTCGCCAAAGAATATACAATTAGGATATTACTTGGAGGAATAGAAAGACCTGTTGTTGCTGAGGATATATTTACCGCAGCACTAAAGTTTTCATCGTATCCATCTTTTTTCATCTCAGGTCCCATGATAGAACCAATAGCAGAAGCCGATGCTGCAGCTGAACCAGAGATAGCCCCAAATAACATGTTCGCAAAAACGTTTACGTAAGCCAATCCTGCCGGCCATTTCCCTACTAATTTTTTAGCGAGATTAATGAGACGTATGGCTATTCCTCCACTGTTCATGATGTTACCCGCGAGTATAAAGAAAGGAATAGCCAGTAATGCAAAGCTGTCGAGACCCGTGGCCATTCTCTGAGCGTAAGTTGTAAATGCTGGTAATGAATCAATGCTTACCAACATGGTTAATATACCGGAAATACCAATGCTAAAGGCAATGGGTACACCACATACCAATAAAAATATAAAGGAAAATATAAGAACAAATATACCTAAGTAGTCCATTATGCCAAGTTTTCATTAGGGTGAATAATAAAGTAAATTGAGTAGTACACGATTAATAAACCGCTTAATGGCATTACCAGATACACATAACCCAGTGGAATGCGCAATGCAGTAGATGATACATCAAACTGGAATCGAGTGATCACTAGCCAGGCTCCTCCAATAACCATTACTGAAGTTGCAAACAGAGCCACACAAACGTTGATGAAAAAGTATAGTCTGGATTGGTTGGCTTCAGATGATTTTTGAACCAATAGGTCAATGGCCAAATGCTGGCGCTGACCAGCAACGTATGCCGCTCCAAGGATACCTACCCAAATTAAAAGAAATCCTGCCAATTCATCGGTAAATGAACTTGGTGAAGAAAGAATGTAACGGCTGAGTACTTGCCATAAGACATCTATCACCAGGATACTCATAATAAAGATGAGAATTTTCTCCAGGAATTTATCTAGTGCTTTTTTAATTTTCATTTGTTTCAATGTTATAAAAACCTTAACAACCAGTTCAGATTAATAAGTGTATAATACAGACTTAATTATTTGCTCTGGCCATATCGGCTAGTGTACTTTTCTTATGCGTTGAATCAAGTCGTATAATTCAGGTTGTGATTTGTAACTTTCAAAAATACCTTCTACTGATTTCATAAAAGGTGATTTGTCAGGGCGGATAATTTCAACACCTGCTTTGGCAATTTCTTCAAGAGCTTTTCTTTCGGCTTCTGCCCACAGTTTACGCTCTTGCGGAACTGATGCTGTAGCAGCTGTCTGTAACCATTGCTTTTCCTGATCGGTTAGTTTATTCCAGATTACAGTACTCATAATCAGCAAATCAGGTACTGACGTATGCTCATTAAGCGTATATTTTTTACATACCTCGTAATGACGAGAAGTATATAAACTGGGTGGGTTATTTTCAGCCCCATCAACCACTCCGCTTTGTAGTGCAGTATACAATTCTCCCCATGAAATTGGAGTAGGTGATCCACCCATGGCTTTTACCATGTTCATAGCTGTTTGGCTTTTCATTACCCTAATCTTCATTCCGTTCAGGTCTTCAGGAGAATTGATAGGCTTATCAATGGTGTAGTAACTTCTGAATCCTGCATCGTAGAAACATAGACCTTTAAGATTGAATTGCTCTGCAGAATTTAAAAATTCCTGACCAATTTCTCCATCCAATACACTAAATGCATGTTCTCTTGAACGAAAAATATAAGGAAGACCAAGTACCTGATAGTTGGAAGTAAAGCTTTCCATTACAGCAGCTGAAACTTTTGTAATAGCTAAGCTCCCGATTTGCAGTAATTCAACACATTGTTGTTCCCCACCAAGTTGTCCACTCGGGTAAATCTCAAGTTTCATTTTGCCGTTAGATACTTCTACTAACTTTTCTGCCATATACACCATGGCTTTGTGTACCGGGTGTGTTGGGTCAAGACCATGAGCTAGCTTTAGCGTGGTAGTTTTGTTTGCACTTTTACATCCTCCCAAGAGTAAAAGTAAAGCAACAAATAATACTGATGCTGTTGATTTTAATTTCATGGATATTTTTTCTTAGATATAAATATGTTCGTTTGTTTTGTGCACACGTTTGTATTTGTGTAAATATAATATACCTCTTTAATAATTTATAGAAAAAAGCTGTTAGCAAATGGCTTGTCAAATGCTAACAGCTTTATGTTATATCGTAATACTTCGCCTAATTCCTAATTCAAGACCTCTTATCTCTGCCAATCCTTTCATTCTTCCGTATAAAGAATAACCCGGATTATTATCCTGACCAACATCACCAAGCATTTGGTTTCCATGATCAGGTCGAACGGGGATTGAACAGTCTTTTCTACCTTCTTTTTTGCGTCGGTCTTCTTCTAAAACAATTGTTTTAAGAACCTCGTATATATCAACATCACCATCAAATAAATAATCTTCGTTAAAATTGTGGTCGGTGTCTCTTTTTACATTACGCAAATGTGCAAAATTTATTCGAGGTGCCAATTCTTTTGCCATAATAGCTAAATCGTTAAAATATCCTGCTCCCCAGCTTCCGGTGCACAAAGTAACTCCGTTTGAAATGGAGTCAACAGTATTTATTATCGATTTAGCATCATCTAAAGTGCTCACTACACGTGGTAAGCCTAATAGCCCCCATGGTGGATCATCCGGATGAATAGCCATTCTTACACCAGCTTGTTCAGCAACGGGAATAATGGCATTTAAAAAGTCCTGAAGATGTTTTTTAAGCTTTTTATCGTCAATGTTTTTATAACCATCTATAACCTCCTGAAATTGCTCAAGTGTATAACTTTCCTCAGCTCCGGGTAATCCTTTTATCACTGTATTTGTTAGTATTTCAATACCTGAAGCATCCAGATTTTCAAAATATTCTTTAGCTTGCTGTTGAATCTTTTCAGAATATTCTTTTTTAGCTCCTTGTCGTTTTAATATGTAAATATCAAATGCAGCAAAAACTTTTTGTTCATAAATTAAAGCAAGCGAACCATCATTGAATGCATGATTTAAATTGGTACGAGACCAATCTAAAATTGGCATAAAATTATAGCAAATGGTTTCTATTCCACATGTACCCAGATTTGTTATGGAGTCCTGGTAATTTTTTACGTATGTTTTCCAATTACCAGTTTGTTTTTTAATGTCTTCATGTACAGGAACACTTTCAACAACCGACCAGGTTAAACCTGCTTCTTCAATCATGTTTTTACGCTTCATGATCTCTTCTTTTGTCCAGACTTCACCATTTGAAATATGGTGTAATGCTGTAACAATTCCGGTTGCTCCTGTCTGTTTTATATCATTTAAGGTAATACGATCATTAGGGCCGTACCATCTCCATGTTTGTTCTATTGCCATTTTAATAAATTTTAGATCTTATTTGTTTTATACACCGGAATAGGCACTAAATCCTCCATCAACAGGAATTACAACGCCTGTAATAAAGTTAGCCCAGTCCGACAATAAATATAGCATAGTTCCGGTAAGCTCTTCAGGTTCACCATAGCGTTCCATTGGGGTATTTCTAATGATTTTTTCACCTCTGGCAGTTGCCTTACCAGTTTTTTCATCAATAAGTAAAAATCGGTTTTGGTTTGTCAGTAAGAAACCAGGAGCAATGGCATTCACTCTGATGCCTGTTTTTGCAAAATGAACAGCTAACCATTGCGTGAAATTATTAATAGCTGCTTTTGCCGCCGAGTAAGCCGGAATTTTCGTCAATGGAGTATATGAATTCATTGATGAAATATTGATAATAGATCCTTCTTTTTTATTCAGCATATCCTTGGCAAATACCATACTAGGAAGTAATGTACCCTGAAAATTTAAAGCAAAAACTTTATCAAAACCTTCCATTTGTAATCCAAAGAAAGTATCCTCAAGACTATCTGATACATCATCGGTAATAAATTCGGCTTTTGTTGTTGCTGAGGCTGCGTTACCACCAGCTCCGTTTACTAAATAATCAACGGTTCCAAGTTCTTTGTGAATTAACGTTCTGGCTTTTTCAAGAGAGTCTTTGTCCAGTACACTGGCTGAAACACCAATTGATATGGTTCCATATTCTTCTGTAATTTCAGAAGCTACTTTTAGAGCTGCTTCCAGGTTAAGGTCAAGAATTGCTGTTTTTACACCGTGAGAGGCAAGGCTTTTTGCCATAGTAGAGCATAAAACTCCACCACCGCCTGTAATAACAGCAACTTTATTCTTAAGATTTAAGGGTACCATGTGTTGTAGTTTATAAGTTTTATATCAATTTCACTATGAGTTTGGCGTTAAAAAAAATAGAGATATTTAGTTTTTACAAAATACAAGTTATTGCGATCAACAAGAGCAGAGCCAAGCTTACTTGAGCTATGCTGAGTGAAGCAATAATCAAGTAATAAATTGAGGCATAGTCCTGGTTACGATGATATCTTGTAAAGCAGTATAAATTTAATAGAATGAATTATAGCGCAAATATCATTGGTATATTGGTATTATATCAAGTATCAGGAGTGAAATGGAATAGTTAAATCCTGATACTTAATAAAATCCTGATTTATTTTCTTACGGAATTAATGTTGTTCATCAAATCTTTAACAACATTTGTTAATGCGTCCCAATCTTTTGATGCCATAACTTCTTCAGGAAATAGTTTAGAACCCATTCCAACACAAGTAACGCCTGCATCAAACCATTTTTGAAGGTTTTCTTTTGATGTATCAACACCTCCGGTAGGCATAATATCAGTCCATGGCATTGGAGCTTTTACAGCTTTTACAAATGAAGGACCACCAACTTCAGAAGCAGGGAATACCTTAACAACTTCAGATCCAAGTTCCTGGGCTTTGTTGATTTCAGAGATTGTACCACAACCGGGCGACCACATAATTTTTCTGCGGTTACAGATTTTAGCCATATTCTCATTTAATAACGGAGAAACAATGAAATTGGCCCCTAATTGAATATATAAAGCAGTAGTAGCTTCTTCAACAATGGAACCTGCTCCTAAAATCATTCCGGGTAAGTTCTCTAAAGCGTATTTGTTAAGTTCACCGAAAACTTCATGAGCGAAGTCACCACGGTTTACAAATTCAAAAACACGGATACCACCATCATAGCATGATTTAACAACAGCCTTACAAACCTCAATGTCTTTATCAAAAAATACAGGAACAACACCTGTTTCTTTCATTGCTTGAAATACCTCTAATCTTGAATATTTTGCCATTACTTTTGTTATAATTTATTTAATTTGAAAAGATGATAGGTTGAAATGATGTTTGCCTAGAGTAGTTGATGAAAAACTATCTTGTGCCCTAAGATTCTCAATATCTATCAATCAACCTATTATCGATACCTGTTAATATTTTTAAAAGTGGCAAACAATTATATAAGTAGTATTCGTTGTATGTTTGGAAGTCTCTCATTCGTTAACGAGTTTCTTCCGGTTAAAATTTTCTTCAAAAACTTTTTAATGTCGCACATTAATTTATTGATACAAGACGCTACATATATAATTGTTATTCGCTCACTTTTTTAATTTTATTTATCTGGAAACTCTGCCGGATGCATCTCCACCCATTAGTTTCTCAACCTCATCAACAGCTGCAAGGTTATAATCGCCATGAATGGTATGTTTTAAACATGATGCTGCAGTTGCAAAGTTCAATGCTTTTTGATCATCACCTTGGTATGTCAATAACCCGTAAATTAATCCACCCATAAATGAATCACCACCACCTACACGATCAACGATATGTGTAATTTGGTATGTTGGAGCTTCAAATAGATTTTTTCCATCGTATAGTACGCCTGACCAAGAATTGTGGTTTGCATTAATTGAACCTCTTAGCGTAGTAATTACTTTTTTAACCCTTGGGAATTTGGCCATGATTTGCTGCGATACGCTTCTGTATGCTTCAGCCTCAACATGTCCACCCGTAATGTTAATACCTTCTGGTTTAATGCCAAGTACCATTTCAGCATCTTCTTCATTACCTAAAACAACATCGCAACCAGCAACTAAATCTGGCATTACCTCGTCTGCTGTTTTGCCATACTTCCATAAGTTTTTGCGATAATTCAGGTCTGTAGATACCGTAACTCCTAATCTGTTAGCTACTTGAATGGCTTCTAAACAAGCTTCAGCAGCCCCCTGAGAAACAGCTGGTGTAATACCTGTCCAGTGGAAAAAATCAGCATCTTTCAATACTTCTTCCCAGTTAATAATACCAGGTTTAATTTCAGAAAAAGCAGAGTTTGCTCTGTCGTAAACAACCTTGCTTGCACGGGCAACAGCACCTGTTTCAAGGTAGTATGTACCTAATCTGTCTCCTCCATATACAATGTTATTCACATCTACTCCATATTTTTGAAGATCCATTCTACATGCAGTACCGATATCATTTTTAGGTAATCGGGAAACAAATGAAACGTCGATGCCATAATTTGCTAATGAAACTGCAACGTTAGCCTCACCACCACCAAATGATGCTTTATACTCTGTTGCCTGCGAAAAACGTTGATATTGAGGTGTTGCAAAGCGGAGCATTATTTCTCCAAAGGTTACTACTTTTTTTGCCATTGTTATGTGATATTAGAAATTAAAATACGATTTAGCGTTATTATAGGATAGTCCTTCAACGACCATCTTTAATATTTCTTCATTATTTGGTATCAGCCCTTTTTCAACTTGCTCACCAATGAAATTACAGGTGATTCTTCTGAAATATTCATGACGAGGGAAGGATAAAAAGCTTCGGGAGTCAGTTACCATACCAATAATGCGACTTAAAAGACTTAAAACTGACAAATCTTCAAGGTGACGTTCCATTCCGGTTTTATGATCTAAAAACCACCATGCAGCACCTAACCACATATCACCTAAATTGTCAAAATATTTATTCTGAGCAATGATTTTTGGATCTAAATGGCAATGAAAATCAAGAATAGGTTTGTCCGCGGCATATTTGTGATAGATATTTAGTACGAAATTTTGATTAATGAATTCTTTTGAAGGCATTATAGTTCGCTTTTTTGGTTTGCCGTTAACGAACACGAAAGTACACATTAATTTCTACATTCCAAATAATTTAACATTTAACTTATGCTGAATAGTTGCTTAAAAAATTAATTTTAATTAATGTAAAGTGTAGTGCAGTAATGTTATAAGTTGTTATTTGTATTGTGCAGTTATTGTGTTTAAATAATTTTCACATGTAAATAATCAATAGATAGCATTAAAAATGTATCTATAAAGTTACGTGTATAATCGTTAATGTTAACGACGATTGTTTCATGCGGGAATACCAACTGTAAGCGTATCTCAAATCACAATCAAATCATAACAATTTACCTCTACACATATTACTATTATAATTGTGTTTGATTTAGATAAGGAATCATTTTAACCTTTATTAATGAACCTTTCTATAAATTAATACGTAATATTGCACAATTGTAATATCAAAGCTGGTTGTAATCAGGAATGATAGTGGGGTAATTTTAATGTTGATATGAAGCTAACTTTTATTGCGTTTTTAATTCTTTCAATTTTTATTGTTGTAGTTGATTTATTGGGTTTCTTGATATGGAAGAGAGAAACTGAAGGTGAAAACAATAAATTTCACAAAAGAATTGCACTTCTGTTATTTGCTGTAATTCCAGTATTTGAGATCATTTCTTATTTCTATTTAACACAACAAATACGTCATGCATCATCTCCTGTATTTTATCTTTGGTTTATGGCAGCAAATGCTCTTTGCCTGCTTATATATTTGCCTAAAGTAGCCTTTCTCTTTTACTATTTTATTTTTATGGGCTTTTCCGTATTAACTGAAGCCTTAAGGAATAAAAAATATTCAAAGGAACAAACTACCATTAAATATCCTAAGATTAGTAGAAAGAAGTTTGTAAGCCAGATTGGAATTATATTAGCCACAGCACCTTTTATTTCAGTGCTCTTTGGTATGCACCGAGGACGCTTTGCTTTTTTCTCAAGACAACAGCGTTTGAGCTTCCCTAATTTACCTTCGGCTTTTGATGGTTTTAAGATTATTCATATTTCAGATATTCATTTAGGTTCTTTTGCAAGTAATTTTCATAAACTGGAGGATATTGTTGAAATTATAAATAATGAACATGCAGATGTAATTTTCTTTACCGGAGATTTAGTAAATAATTTCCAGGAAGAAACATTTGGGTGGGAAAGAGTATTTTTGAAGCTAAAGGCAAGGTATGGTAAGTTTTCAATCCTGGGGAATCATGATTATGGAGATTATACAGATTGGGAATCTACAGAGGCAAAAAAGAGGAATTTCCAAGGTATAATTGATGCTCATGAAAAATTTGGGTTTAAATTATTAAGAGATCAATCTGTTTCATTGGAGATTGAAGGAGATGAAATTGCACTTACAGGAGTTGAAAATTGGGGGCATGATCCATTTCCAAGATATGGTGATTTAAATGTGGCTCAAAGGGGTACAGAGTCCTATCCGTTTAAGATTCTTTTGTCACATGATCCGGATCATTGGGATGCAGAAGTAATTGATAAAACTAAGTATGACCTTACTTTAGCTGGGCATACACACGGTATGCAATTTGGGATTGATTGGAAAGGGTTTCGGTGGAGTCCTGCTAAATATAAGTTTAAAAGATGGGATGGATTGTATCAGCATAACAATCAGTTTTTGTATGTGAACCGGGGTTTGGGATTCTTAGGGATGCCTGCGCGTATTGGTATGCCACCTGAAATTACTGTAATACAATTAAGTAAAGGTACTGTTAATACAGAACCTATGTAATCAGGTAAGCTTAAACAGATCTGGTGTACACATTGAATGAATAAATTCTGTCGAATGAGTTATATACACTTATTCTAATTCATATATGTTACCGGAAAAGGGTTTTACCTTAACTCCAACGCCATTTGTAATGGCTATTTCCTGGGGGAAACTAATCCTATTGTTGCGATCTAAAAAGTCGATTCCTTTAAAGAATTTTTTACTTTCCACATCCATGGTAAAAAAGGCATGAGCGGGAATTTTTACACGGCACTTTATTGGTTCACCTGAGAAATTAACAACAATCAATAGAATTTTTTCTTGATGATATCTTAGAAATGCATATAGTTTTGAAGCGTCGAAGGCAGGGTTTTCATCTTTGTTTGCCCACATTAAATCATAAAACTTACCATTTTTTATGATATCTGATTCATGTATGAAATTCAGATATTTTTTGTGCCAGTTTCTTAATTCTATGGTGTCATTATCCAGTTTCTCTAGGTTAAAATGGCCTTCGTTAACCCAGTCTTGATATAATTTTATTCCCCAATAATCAAAAATAGTTGTCCTTCCATCAATACCACTATATCCCTCTTCATCCATTCCGGGTTCACCCAGTTCTTGTCCAAAATAAACCATTAGAGGATTGGAATATAATGTTCCGGAAATAATCATTGCCGGTATTGCTTTTTTAGCTTCATCGGCAAAGTATGGAGAAGCAATTCTTTGTTCATCATGGTTTTCCAGAAAGAATAGCATGTGCTGATGAATGCCATTTAAAATGTCCCATGCTCTGGTTATGGCATATGGTTGGCTATGGCCTTGAATAATAGCTTTAAAAGTGTCATACAAACCAACTTTGTCGTATAAAAAATCAAAACCACCATAGGTAATATACTGCCTGTAAAAATCCGGATTATATACTTCTGCAATAAAAATGATTTCCGGATGTATTTCCTTTACTTTAGGAATAACCCAATGCCAAAACTCTACAGGAACCATTTCGGCCATATCGCATCTGAACCCATCAATATTTTTATTTCCCCAGAATAATAGAATATCCAACATTTTGCTCCAGGTATCAGGAATAGGATCAAAGTTTTTAGTGTTCTCTTGAAATATATTTACTCCATAATTGAGTTTTATTGTTTCATACCAGTCATGAATACCTGGTTTTGAAGTCGTGCAATCATTGCCTGTAACTTTGGCTGGATATTCAATCAGGGGCTCTGATCCTTTTGCAGTAACAGGTCCATCAAATGTTTCACCGGGTAGATAGTAAAAATTATTATTGATATCAAAATTGACCTGTGTATTATCATCTTCTCCAAAATCCTTAATGCCTTTGGGTTTGTTGTCTGATATATAGTGTCTTGCTAAGTGGTTAGGAACAAAGTCAATGATGACTTTCATGTTTTCGTTATGCGTTCTTTGAACCAGATTTTCGAACTCAGACATCCTGTTTTCAACATCTTCGGCTAAATCAGGATTTATATCGTAATAATCTTTTATTGCATATGGAGAGCCAGCTTTGCCCTTTACTACTTCCGGATAATCTTTTGAAATGTTATATTGAGAATAATCTGTTGTTAAAGCATGTTCAATTATTCCCGTATACCAAATGTGAGAAATGCCAAGTTGTTTTATTTCTTGCAATGCTTTTGGAGTAAAATCATTTAATTTTCCACATCCATTTTCTTCAATAGTACCATTTTTAATATTATTTCTGTTTTTGTTTCCAAACAGCCGGGTAAATATTTGGTAGATGATAATTTTTTCCATGTGTCAAAATGTAGATTATTTCTGCATAACATTATATGTACTAAAATACACAATTATAACTTATATCCTGAGTTCGATTTGGTTTTTAGAATTGAGATTGTACTAAAAGATTGATTTACAGTTGAATTTTAATTGTATTTATAATCTTATGTAAGTATTGCTCCTGATTTATTTAATGTACACAATATTTTAGTTTCATTAAAATATACTTTTAATTGTAAGTTTTAAAGTATTTTTATGCGACTTAACAAAAATGAATGAAATGTGGAGCATGCCTAAATGTTTGATTATATATGTGTTTGTAATAATGTGGTTTCCTGTAAATGCACAGTATTATTCCTCAGGAGCAGATCCTGCATCCACAAAATGGTCCAAAATTGAAACTGAAAATTTTAAGATTGTATTTCCTGATTTTTATGAAGAGCAGGGGCAATATATTGCCAAAGTAATGGAGAAAGTATATCGTTTGGGATCAAAGTCATTAAATCATAATCCCAAAAAGGTGAGTATCCTTGTTCATGCTCAAACTGCTTATTCAAATGGTTTTGTAACATGGGCACCCAAACGCATGGAATTGTATACAACGCCACATCAGCAAATGTATGCTCAGGATTGGATTCAGCAACTGGCCATTCACGAATTCAGGCATGTAGGACAAATTGATAAGCTAAATAATGGTTTTTCAAAAATGCTAAGTTTTATATTGGGAGACCAGGCCATTGGTGCTGTATTGGGATTGTATGTGCCCATGTGGTTTTTAGAAGGTGATGCTGTGGCGGCTGAAACAGGATTGTCAAAAGTTGGTAGAGGAAGAATGCCAGAGTTTGAACAAGGTATTAGGGCACAGGTGATGGACAAAAATATATATTCTTATAATAAAGCTGTTTTTGGTTCTTACAAAGATTATATCCCAAATCATTATGAAATGGGGTATCAATTAGTAGCGGGAGCCAGAGCTAAATATGGTGCTGAAGTATGGCAAGAGGCGCTTTCTGAAACAGCAAAAAGGAGCTATTCTATAACACCATTTAATCATGGCATAAAGAGGGTGACTGGAATAAATAAGACTCATTTATATCAGGAAACTTTTGATTATTTGCGGAAAGAATGGATGAAACAGGATTCTTTAACAACGCAATCTTCATATAATAATCTGACAAAAAAAGATTCTAAGTTTGTGAATTTCAGGTTTCCTGTTATGATGAAGGATGGATATGTTGTAGCTCAAATATCAGGACCCGGGGAAATTAGTCGTTTTGTAAAAATAGATAACAAGGGAAAATATACCACACTTTATACACCAGGAAATATTGGAGACGAACCTTTTTCATATGCAAAAAATATATTGTGTTGGGCTGAGTACGTGCCGGATACACGATGGGAGAATCAAATGTATTCCGTTATTAAAACTTATGATATTTCTACTAATAAGGCAAAGATTATAAGTAGGAAATCAAATTATTTTTCTCCGGTTATTAGTCCTGATGGGAATATTATTGCCGCCGTTTATGCTAATTCGGCAGGGGATTGTTCCATTGTTTTAATGGATAGTTCCACGGGCTCAAAGTTAGATGAGGTTAGTTATAATGATAACAATTATTTATTTACGCCTTCCTGGAATAGTGATGGTAAATCGATTGTATGTGTTGCTTTAACTCGCGAGGGAAAGCAAATTGTTTTGTTGGATGTTTTAACCAAAAAATGGAAGCCAGTTACCAAGCCATCCTTTAGTGAAATAACATTGCCCAAATGGAATCAAAATAATGAGATTCTTTTTACGGCATCTTATACAGGTAAAAATGATATTTATAAAGTAGGTGTTGAAGATAAAAGGGTTACTCAGATTACAGAGTCGAAGTATGGTGCCACAGGGGCTGTTTCGGTTTTGGGAGGTGAAAAATTGTTATATAGTAATTATACGGCAGATGGTTATCAATTAGTAAGTATTAATAAAAGTGACTTTGTAAATAATGATTTGTCTGAGGTTCAGGATAATTCAATAAAACTATATCAGGATATTAGCAAACAGGAAAACAGTGTTATTGATTTCTCTGATATTGAGAATGAACCTGATTATATGGTGAAAACATATTCAAAATGGAACCTTTTTAATCTTCATAGCTGGGCGCCTGCGTTTATTAATATTAATGATAAAAAAGTGAGTTATGGTGCCTCATTACTGTCGCAAAATTTATTAGGTACCACAGAAACGATTATAGGATATAATGCTGATTCGCAAATGAGTAGGGAGAAGTATTACTTTAATTTTAATTATTGGGGATGGTATCCTGTAATTAATTTTGAAATTAAAGCAGGTGACCAGAAATATAAATTTAATGGGATTTCTAACATTCAAGGCGATTCAGCAATTTGGCAATATATAAATTCAAGGCTTTATCAAACTCAATTTGAATTAGGAACAAGCATACCCTTTAACTTGACAAATGGTAAGATGTACAGTCTACTGCAGCCTTCCGTAGAGTATCATTATTATCACCGTACGGGTTATTCAGTTGATAAAACTTTGTTTGTGCATCAAGACTCAGGTTGGAGTCCGGTTGAAGAATCTCAATATGTTATTCCGGATATGGATTATTCATCAATGGAGTATGGTTTGTATTTTCATCGAATAAAAAAGAGTAGTCAGCGAGATGTTTCTTCCAGGTGGGGACAAATTATTGAATTTAAATATCAGCATAACCCGATAGGCAAATCAAATTATGGGAGTATTTCAATGCTTCGTTCCAGACTGTATTTTCCGGGATTAGGTTTGCATCATTCTATTCGGTTAGATAATGAATACCAATATAAAACTAAAGGAGATCGGTATAAAAGTAATAGTGATTTTATAACAAAATATAGATTTGGTGATTATTTTAATCTTCCAAGAGGTTACAACAATCAATCCAATGATCGTTTATATTCGATAAAATTAGATTATATTTTTCCTTTATGTAATCCAGATCTGTCTTTGGGAGGATTAATGTATTTAAAGCGTATCACTTCAAATATCTTTTTTGATTACAGTAAAATATGGGAAGATTATACGGTTAAAACATCAGGCTATTCATTTACACAAAAGCAAAATTTCAAATCTGTAGGAATGGAATTTAAAGGGGATGTTAATGTATTTCGATTTTTATTTCCCTTAACCATAGGATATCGATATGCCCGTCTCATTGATTTAAATCAAAATTATTCTGAATTTATAGTCGGAATGAATATCTCAGGTTTTTCTCTTGGAAAATAATATGTGGTATTTGAGGTGTCTGTTTCTCAATGGAGTATTTGATTTTCTTCATCTTTTAATTCCTTTTTTATTTCTTAATAATTCAATTGACATATATAATTACCAAAACTTCTTAATTGTTATATTTGTGGGCCAATTGGCAAAAAAAAATAAGTTAACATGATTGATTTTTCGCAAACAACCATTGAGAATATGGTTGTACATCAGATAGGTGCTAGAGCCGAAGCTGAACCAATGAGGTTATCAAAATCAACAATGCAGTTACACGATGATGAAATGGTAACAGATGTATTGTTGAACTATTTTTTTAAACCTTTTAAGGAAGATTCTTACTTTAATTTTTTTCATCCGGAAGATATAGAACACAATCTTGTTTTTGTAAAAGCCAGACAGTTGTTTGAAGAAGGTGGTGATTTTTATGAAGCTTCTGTCTTTTTAGCAGAATATCTATATGAACAATCTAATCATCCTAAAATCAGAGGGGGTGAATTTTATATGGCCACATTTAATAATGTGGTGGTTGATGGAGAATTGGTAAATGCCTTAGGAATTTTCAAATCGGAGAATAAAGAAACATTTTTGAAGGTTTATTTAAAGGAACAAAACTTTGAATTGGGTACTCAGGAGGGAATTAATATTAAAAAGCTTGATAAAGGGTGTTTAATATTTAATACAGAACAAGATCAGGGATATAAGATTTGCTCGATTGACAATATCAATAAAGGTAATGAAGCCCGGTTTTGGGTTGATGATTTCTTAGGGCTGCAACCTCGTGAGGATAACTATTATTTCACTCGTAATTACCTGGAGATGTGTAAAGGATTTGTTGATAATGTTTATAATAAGGATAATGAGGTTGCTCGTGCTGATCAAATTGATATGCTTAATAAATCAATGGACTTTTTTAATAATAAGGATAATTTCAGAGAGGAAAATTTTGAGCATGAGGTAATTGGGCAGCCAGAAGTTATTGAGGCTTTTAAAGATTATAAGGAAAGTTATCAGCAGGAATCGAACATTCCGCTTCGGGAGGAGTTTGATATCTCGAAGAGTGCCGTAAAAGGACAAAAGAGTACTTTTAAATCAATACTTAAACTGGATAAAAACTTTCACGTTTATATTCATGGTCGAAGAGATTATGTTGAACGTGGGTACGATCAACAAAAGGGATTAAATTATTATACACTTTATTACGAAATTGAGAGTTAATACTTCAGTTTATTTTTTAGCTCTGGTCACTATGTATTATATAAAAGGTGATAAGAGAAGAGTGCTTTGTAGGTCGGTTTGCATCAATTAAAACAAAATAAGAACTAGAACGATAAACAAGTTTTGCTGCAGGGAAAAGATAATATTACTGAACAAAAAGTTTCTCAGAGACAGATATTGGATTACTGTATTCTGCATCATATTCCTTTTGCAATTTTTAAAATGCCCGGGGAAAGTAAAAGTGTGTTATTAGTATGTAATGAGGTAGAAGTAATAGAGCCAAATGACTTGAGGAACTATTTAAATGCTGATGGGTATTTAATAGCTCCGTTTTCTTTTTCAAAATCCTCTTGCTTATATATAAAGGCAGATTATGTTATAGATGATAGTGAAAAGTACTGGTCAGGTTTTGAGCATATCAAAACAATAAATTCTCAGGAGAATATTGATGACTCAAAAACTTACTATGCAACATTTGAGGATTATCAAAAACAGTTTGCTCAACTATATCAACATATACTGGATGGGGATATTCGCAAGGCCATTTTATCCAGAATTAAACCCATTAAAGATATTTCGAAGAAGGATGCTGGTGAGTTTTATTATACTTTATGTAGTAAATATCCCAAGGCATATACATTTATGTATTATACTCCTCAATCTGGATTATGGAGTGGAGCTAGTCCTGAATTATTTCTGAAAATTAAAGATAATCACGCTTATACCGTTTCTTTAGCAGGTACCAGAAACAGTACTGGTGATGGTTTAAAATGGAATGATAAAGAGGTTGATGAACAGCAGATTGTAACTGATTTTGTAACTGGAATTTTAAATAAATATGGTGTTCACGCAGCAGAAGTAAAAGGTCCGGATACTATTAAAGCCGGGAAAATTGCACACTTGCGAACGCAATATCATTTTGGGGTTAATACTATTCAGAATAAATTAGGTGATTTTATCATGGATTTACATCCTACGCCTGCCGTATGTGGCTTACCCAAAACAGAATCCATGCAAATTATTCATGATGTGGAAAAACACAATCGTGCTTATTATGCTGGTTTTATTGGGAGAGTTAATACCGGAAATTTGGGTTTTTTCGTGAATATTCGAAGTATGAAATTGAGTAGGCAGGGAGTTGATTTGTATCTGGGAGGTGGTATAACTGAAGGTTCAAATGCAAAAGAAGAGTGGGATGAAACTGAATTAAAGGCAGAAACCTTAATGGAAGTAATCCGTGAAGTGCGAAAGTAATATGAGATCTGAAATCAAAAATAATTAAATGAACAAGTTATTATCAGAGAAAGCAATTGTTCAAATCTTAATTCAACAGTGTATAGAACAAGGATTAAAGGAGGTGGTGATTTCTCCCGGATCCAGAAATGCACCTTTGATAATGTCCTTTAATGCCACACCGGAAATAGAGTGCCTTACAATAGTGGATGAACGTAGCGCTGGTTTTTTTGCCTTAGGAATGGCTCAGCAATTAAGGCGTCCTGTAGGCTTAATATGTACTAGTGGATCTGCTGCTTTAAATTATGCACCGGCTATTGTAGAAGCTTATTATCAGGAAATTCCTTTGGTGGTTATGACTGCCGACAGACCTATAGAATGGTTAGGTCAGGCTGACGGACAAACCATACCGCAATCGGGGATGTATCAAAATTATATCAGATACCAGGTAGATCTTCCGGTTGATTCAATTCATTTGGATGATCAGTGGTATACCGGAAGAGTTGTTTCTGAGGCATTTTTAAATGCAGATGGGCAAACAAAAGGACCTGTTCATATCAATATTCCATTACGAGAACCACTATACGGAAGAACTGAGCCTTGGGGAATTAAAACCAATGCGATTAAGGAATTATATCCAAATCAGCAATTGAGTAATGCACAACTGAATCAACTGGCTAATGTTTGGAATGTGTCCAGCTCTGTTATGGTTATTTGTGGCGTTGTTCCTCCTGATGAAGATCTGAATCGTACCATTAATAAGTTAGCTGCAAATTCCAATACGGTCGTTCTGACAGAAACCACTTCTAATTTAAAGGGACCGGAACTAATTGAATGTATCGACAGACAGGTATTCTCCATAAGTCCTGAAAATTCGAAAAAATTTCAACCTGAATTATTAATATCATTTGGAGGTCAGATTGTTAGTAAGCAAATTAAAAAGTTTTTACGGGAGAATCCACCCAAAGAGCATTGGCATATTTCAGTAAGTGAACAAGTTATAGACACCTTTCAGCATTTGACAACGGCTGTTAAAATGAAGCCAACCCGATTTTTTAGTCAGGTTTCAGAATTTATAAGTCATTCAGATAGTGCTTATAAAAGTATATGGCGCAGTCATGTGAAAGTAAATAGAGCCTGTCATGAAAAATATGTTGATGAGGTGGTGTGGAGTGATTTTAAAGCGCTGTCTTATGTTTTTCAGCACATTCCAAATAAATGTCAGTTGCAATTGGCAAATAGTACTTCGGTAAGATATGCACAGCTTTTTCAGGATGACATAAAAGTAAATACATTTTCTAATAGGGGTACGAGTGGTATTGATGGCTCAGTAAGTACTGCTGTTGGGGCAGCTTACGCGAGTAATCAGGATACATTGTTAGTAACCGGTGATTTGTCTTTTTTTTATGATTCAAACGGATTGTGGAATAAATATCTGAAACCCGGGTTTAAAATTATTGTAATGAATAATGGCGGTGGCGGAATATTCAGGTTTATCCCGGGACCAGCAGAAACGCCAGAATTGGAAGAGTTTTTCGAAGCTAAACATCAGCATTCTGCTAGGTATGTTGCCAAAGCTTTTGGGGTAAATTATTTATCTTGTCATGATGAGAATGAACTAGAGAGTGTATTTAAAGAATTTATAAATGTAAACGATCAACCTGCACTCCTTGAGATATTTACGCCAGGTGATGAAAATGGACAAATCCTTAGGGATTATTTTAAAAGTTTAAAGTAAATAGCTGTTTTAACCTCTTTGGGGTTGTATAATAGTTTAAAAATCAACATATATGAGTAAATATAGCTGGAACACTATTAAAGAGTATTCCGATATTAAATTTGAGTTTTTTGAAGGTATTGCAAAGGTGACCATTAATCGTCCGGAAGTATATAATGCATTTCGTCCGGAGACAAATATGGAAATGTTGGATGCTTTTGAAATCTGTAGAGAAAGACAGGATATTAATGTTGTTGTTTTGACAGGAACAGGAGATAAAGCGTTTTGTTCCGGAGGAGACCAAAAAGTGAAGGGAGTAGGAGGATATATTGATGAGCATGGTGTGCCTCGTTTGAACGTACTGGATCTGCATAAGAAAATCAGATCATTACCTAAGCCTGTAATTGCAATGGTGAATGGTTATGCCATTGGAGGTGGACATGTATTACATGTGGTTTGTGATTTAACGATAGCATCGGATAATGCACGTTTCGGACAAACTGGTCCTAAAGTGGGGAGTTTTGATGCGGGCTTTGGATCCTCATATCTGGCTCGTCATGTAGGTCAAAAGAAAGCACGTGAAATATGGTTCCTTTGTGAGCAATATACAGCCAAAGAAGCAGAGCAAATGGGAATGGTAAATAAAGTAGTGCCATTGGATGAGCTAGAAGATACAACCATTCAGTGGTGTAAAACTATTATGAAAAGAAGTCCGTTAGCGCTTAGGATGATTAAGCGTGGATTAAATGCAGAGCTGGATGGCCAGCATGGTATTATGGAAATGGCAGGAGACGCCACTTTAATGTATTACCTTATGGAAGAAGCACAGGAAGGAAAAAATGCTTTCCTCGAAAAAAGAGATCCCGACTTTGGGCAATTCCCTAAGTTTCCGTGATAGAAAGGTAATTATAATACAAAAAAACTCCGTAGAACAAGGTCTGCGGAGTTTTTTTGTTTCAAACGATAGAATCTCTATCTTTTATTTTTACACCGGACTATGTATTAGCAATTCATCATGAACATTGAAAGATGATTGTTGCGATAAGGGAGCGCTGTGCCAAGCTCGCTTGAGCTATGCCGAGTGAAGCAACGAATTATCTTGATTTAAAGTGATTTCAATGTGTAAAAGACTTTCTAATGTATATTGTGGGTTTAATGCATAAAACTATTCATTAGCATTGATCCCATTGTTGCAAATACAATGATACCAACAATATATAAGGCAATTATAATAATAGCCATGATTCCAATAAATTTAAAGTGCGATTTTAGATTTTTTAGGGCGTCATCCATTGTATCTCCATTAGTAGTAACAATTGCTTTCTGTGATTTTGAGCTAAAATTGTAAAGATATAAGGCAGGAAAAAAATACAATAATGATAATAGTAAGTATACAAAACTAAAAAGAATAGGAGGGAAAGGAAACATCGAAAATTGGCTTGAGGCAAAAGAAAATGCAATGCCTGATAATAATCCGCCAATCGCTATTAAACCAACAAAAATAAATCCTAGAATTGCTAAAAACTTAGCCCACTTTGAAGCCTCATAAATAAAATTGATGGCAACATTTGATAATACTATTGAATTTTCTCTTTCAACGTTAGATTGATTTTCCATAAAATTTGAATTTGTATGTTTAATACCAATATCCCAATGATATTAGCGCTATAATTTCATTCTATTCAATTTATACTGCGTTACAAAATATCATTGTAACTATGGCTATGCCTCAATTTATTTCATGATTATTGCTTCACTCGGCATAGTTCAACCAAGCTTGGCTCTGCTCTCGTTTATCGCAATGATTTGCGTATTGTATAAACTTAATATCTCTAAAATTATTTAACGCCAACCTCATAGTGAAATTGGTATGATTATTTTGTCCAGACGAAAATAGAATTTTTATTTAAATTATTATTAATTGAACAAATAGAAAAAGGTCTTCGTGCCTTATTTATTCCAATCCTTGTAATTGTTAAAAGTATCTTTCGTTTTACATGTTAAATTGTAAACTATAATGGTTTCGATTTAATGATTAATTACTATGCAAACCAATATTTTGTATTTAAATGCAGCGGCTGAAACTGCCCGAGCTGGCATTCATGGTCGTGGTTTTGCAGTTTTCAGACTGGATTTATATACAATAAAAATGAATTCCAAAGAGAAAGTTGATTCTGTTGTTAAATAGGAGAAGGATAAACCAGAAATGTAGAATATGAAAATTGTCAAAATAAAAAAGCACAAAGAAATACGAGAAAAAGTTTTGACGTTAGTTTATTAAGAAAAGATTTTGAAGTGCTTTAGATATGTGATTATTTATAAATAGAGAATTTACCTGTATTATTTTAGTACAGGTATTTTTTTCATTGAAATACGAGGTTTAGAGCTTTGTTTTTATCTTTACGGCTTAAATAGTGATTCATTCATGTTTTTTAGAAATGTATCGGTGCTGAATGGATCAGTTTTTTATTTAGTTCAAATTTTTTACAATTAAAATGTCAAAAATAAAAGCATATATAACTTCATTTAGGCTCAGGACCTTACCATTAGCTATTTCCTCAGTTTTAATGGGTAATTTTATTGCAGGGTATCATAAGCATTATAATCAGTATGTTGGAGTGCTTGCTGTCATTACAACAGTATTATTGCAAATCTTATCCAACGTAGCTAATGATTATGGAGATGCTGTTTCCGGTGCTGATAATAATGAGCGTATTGGACCTGCCCGAATGGTTTCGTCAGGAAAAATTAGCCATAAAGAGATGAAAATTACTATGATAGTAATGGCAATTTTATCCTTGTTATCAGGAATTGTGTTAATTGGCAATGGTAATTTTGAGAGTTTGGGAATTCAATCCTGGGCATTGTTTGCTTTGGGTATAGGCGCTATTGCTGCAGCCATTAAATACACTGTTGGTAAGAATCCTTATGGATACAATGGGCTAGGAGATATTTTTGTATTTATTTTCTTTGGTTTGGTAGGAGTAATTGGAACTTACTTTTTGCATACAGGTGAAGTTACTCTATGGTTACTTCTTCCGGCATCATCAATTGGATTATTGAGTACGGGTGTTCTTAATTTGAATAATATGCGGGATGTAGCTAATGATACCAAAACGGGTAAAAATACATTAGTTGTAAAAAAGGGCATTGATTGGGGAAAAAAATATCATATTACCATTTTGATTTTAGCCATGGTACTAATGATTATATATGGATATTTTAATAACAAAGAACCATGGCAATGGTTATACATATTGGCTTTCCCTGTATTGATTAGTCATCTTCAATTTGTAATTCGAAATACAAAAAATGAATTATTGGACCCTCATTTAAAAAAACTAGCTCTGACGACATTTTTTATGGTATTACTTTCTGGAATTGCATTAGTATTCTAATAATTTGTTTTAAATGTATTTCAAATGCTTAAAGCCTTTTTTAAAAAACATACGCTGAAATTCATAACACCTGGCGGAACTTCACGTGGAATTCTTAAAGATAAAGATAGTTGGTATCTACATGTTTTTTCAAGTGAAAATCCCAATGTAATTGGAATCGGAGAGTGCTCGCTGTTAAGGGGTTTAAGTATTGATGATAGGCCGGATTATGAACATAAACTTCAAGAAGTTTGTGAGCAGATTCATGCTTATTCGAATAATTATCATCAGTTACTATCAGAATGGCCATCTATTAGGTTTGGTTTAGAAACAGCATTACTGGATTTACATAATGGAGGGGAAAAAATTATTTTTCCTTCTGCATTTATAACTGGTAACAGGAATATTTCTATCAATGGGTTAATTTGGATGGGAGATGTTAAATACATGAAAAATCAGTTAAGTCAAAAATTAGCTGACGGATTTAATTGTATTAAAATAAAAGTGGGTGCCATAGATTTTGAGCAGGAAATAAATCTCATTAAAGAAATAAGAACTGAATATCCACCCTCAAAAATTGAAATTAGAGTGGATGCAAATGGAGCTTTTACTATGGGTAATGCCATGGACAGGTTGCATTGTTTGTTTGAGTTGGGGATACACTCAATAGAACAACCAATAAAAGCCGGTCAATGGGATAATATGGCTGCGTTGTGTAAGGAATCACCATTGCCAATTGCTTTGGATGAAGAGTTAATAGGGATAAATAATATTAATGATAAAGAAGAGTTATTAAGGGTTATAAATCCTCCTTATGTTATTTTAAAACCTTCATTATTAGGTGGTTTTGTGGCTTCGGAAGAGTGGATTCAGTTGGCTGAACAATATAATATAAAGTGGTGGGCAACATCAGCTCTGGAAGGTAATATTGGATTAAATGCCATTGCACAATGGACTGCTATTCAAAATAATTCACTTCCTCAAGGTCTCGGAACCGGAAAAGTTTTTTCCAATAATATTGATTCTCCACTACAAGTAAATAATGGCCAGTTATTATATAATACAACAAAAACATGGGGGATAATACTTTAAATAATTTTAAAGGCATAAAATTAGATGGAATTTATCGTGAGGCTCAGCAATTGGAGAATTATTGCTTAACAGAGATTAAAAATAAGTCTAATCCGGAATGGTTGTGTGATATATATCGATTTATAATTGAGTGGATCTCTGATTCTGATGTTATCATTGCGAAGACGTCAGGTTCAACGGGGACTCCAAAAATTGTTAAATTGAAAAAGAAGCATATGATTGCTTCGGCCAAAAAAACAATTACTTATTTTAAGATTCAGGCAAATCATACAGCATTATTAGGCTTGTCAACCAATTATATCGCTGGAAAAATGATGATTGTTAGAGCAATGGTTGGTGGATTTAACTTATTACTTGCCGAACCCAAAGGAAATCCTTTAGAATCTTTATGTGATCATGTTGATTTTACAGCTATGGTCCCTTTTCAGGTTGCAAATTCGATCAATGATTTTGAAAAAGGTGTGAAAATTCAAACTGTTATCATAGGAGGAGGTGCCTTATCTAGGAACTTAAAGGTTAAGTTGACGTCATTTCCAATTCAGTTTTATGAGACCTATGGCATGACAGAAACAGTTTCTCACGTGGCAATCAGAAAAATCGGAGATGAAGAGTTGTTTCATGCTATGCCTAATGTTACTTTTGAAAAGGATGACAGGGATTGTTTAATTATTAATTCGCCTGATATACTGACTTCAAAATTAGTTACAAATGATATAGTTGAATTGAAAAACTGTAGATCTTTTCAACTACTCGGACGATTTGATCATGTTATTAATACTGGAGGAATAAAAATATTGCCAGAAAAATTAGAAGAAAAACTTCAAGAATACATTTCATGTCCCTTTTATATATCGTCGATACCAGATGATAAATTAGGAGAAAAATTAGTGATCGTTACTGAAGAAAAATCTGCTTTTAATACTTTGAACCAAAAGGATTTATTTGAATTGGGAATTTCTTCTTTTGAAATGCCCAAGGAGGTTGTCCAGGTGAAAAACTTCCCATATACCCGTTCTGATAAGATTGATAGAAACTCCTTAAGACAATTAATAAGAGCAATATAGAATACAATACTTCGTTAAACTTTTAAGCGGCAATAGTGCCATAATATAACAGTTCTCTTGCCTTCTTTTGATTTTTAGGCAAGTTTGGGTTAATACCGAACTTGTCAAAAAATAAATTCAATTGTAAGGCATTGTTATTTATTGTTTTAATGTCTGTCATCGAAAAAGATTTTCTTTGCTCTTTGGGTATGCTCAACCAATGGGTAATCTTGGCAATATTTATGGCTGTCAGCGAAGCATTAAAGTGAAAATTCAATTTATTTTCGCTTCTGGCTTGACAATCATTTAAGCCTGTGTGTTGCTTTCCGTCACGGTAAAGAAATTCAATTTGGAAACGGCTTTGATAAAATTTTAGGATATCAGAAGCATTCATATTGATATCTGTTGAGAAATACATTTTATAAATCTGCTTTCCCTTTTGGTTGCAATAAAGAACATGCACAACCTTTATGTTGCGCTTTAAAGATATGGAATATACAATAGCGCTATAGATTACAGCCTGGT
>JBNKGY010000014.1:0-33555 GCA_050290065.1 Marinilabiliaceae bacterium | reverse complement strand
TTATCAGTAATCAAAAAAACCGTTCATTATAAATTAGATGTATATAAAGAACGGTTTTGAAAAATTTAAGGATTGCTTCAACTATATATGATCATGCTTTATGCAATAAGTAATTGAATTTTAGAATGTTACTTCTTAAGTTTTCTAACAGACTGTCTGAGTTTATTAATTGATTCTTTTGAGATCATTGGTGTGTTGTCTCCTATGATAATATCTACTTCAAATACCTTATTGTATTGTACAAATAAATAGATTCCTTCACTGTCATATTCATAACCATAATAAGGATTGTTATTCGAATCTTTATATTCCATTACTCCTTCGATTGGTTCTCCAAATTCACTTATGATATCTTCTTCATTATTACCAATACCATTCCCACCTTCTGTTTTTCCTGAATATGTTCCGACACCGAATATAAAAAAGAGATTATCTGTTTTTTGCAGCGTTGATGTAGATGATATAAAGTATAATCCAATTTGTTCGCTTTCTACCCAAACAAAATGCGCATTCATGGTGCCATCAATTTCAATACTGTATTCAGGTAACATCTCGTAATCATCAGGAATAATATTTTTGATATCGGACCAGCTTTTGAATAAATGATATTGATCTAAACTTATTCCTGGTTTAATTCTTGTTTCTTCAATAACCACAATATCAGTTGAGGTTTCATTTGATCCATCTTCATTTAAAGCTTTTAAGGTTACTGTGTAAGTTCCTATGTCATCAAATGCATAGGTTGGATTTTTATTTGCCGTAGTTGCTTTTCCATCGCCAAAGTTCCATACATAACTTACTGCATCAACAGAAGTGTTTGTGAAGTTGACATTTTCTCCCACGTATGCTGTGGTTTTATCAACAGAGAAAGAGGCAACGGGTACATTTGTTTCTTCCTTACATGCGAATAACAATAAAGTCAGGGAAGGGATTAGTAAAAAGGTTGTTTTAAAATTCATGTGTGATTTGATTTAAATATTAGATATATAGATAGTATAGTTTTGTTTCTATTTTATTGCGACAAAAGTAAACCTGGTTTGAATCAATAATTTGTTTTAAATTACATTGACCTCTTTTACCAATTGAATTCCGAATTTTTCAAGAACAGATTTTTCAATTAGATTAGCTAATTCCAGAATTTCCTTTCCGGTGGCGTTACCTGTTTTATTAATAAGTACCAAGGCCTGATTCTCGTGAACGGCAGCATTACCTAATGACTTACCTTTCCAACCGCATTTTTCGATTAGCCACCCTGCAGGAATTTTAATGTAATTTTCGTCTACAATAAAATGTGGAGCATCTGGGTAATGGGATAATATTATTTGTGCCAGATCATTTTTCAATACGGGGTTCTTGAAAAAACTTCCCACATTACCCGTGAGTTCCGGATCTGGTAGTTTTGCTTCTCTGATTTGAATAATAGCCTTGCGAATATTCTGTAAATTGATTTCACCTAATTCATGAACTTTTTGCATTACATCTCCATATCTCAGGTTTAATTTTGCTTGTTTTTTTAATTCGAAGACCACAGATGTTATAATGATTTTTCCCTTAAGATTCTCTTTAAAAATGCTGTTTCTATAATCAAAATGGCATTCTTCATTTTTTAAACTTAAGGCTTCCAGGGTATCTAAATAAATCCCATTTACCTGAGTGATTACGTCTTTTACTTCGACCCCGTAGGCTCCAATGTTCTGTACCGGACTGGCACCCACACTTCCGGGAATCAAGGATAGGTTTTCAATGCCGAAATAGTTTTTGGTAACGCACCATTCCACAAATTGATCCCATTCAACGCCTGATCCGGCCTCCACCCAAATACTATTTTCAGATGTTTCCAGTACAGAGATGAAATTAATATCTGGTCTTATAATCAGTCCGTTAAAGTTATCTTTAAATAAGATATTGCTTCCTCCACCTAAAATCAGGTAATCGTTGTTTTTACAGATATTACTCTTTAAAAGTTTTATCAGTTCATCCTGACTATTGGGAGCAGCAAAGTATTTGGTAGAAACATCAAAGTGAAAAGTATTGTAATTTTTTAATGAAAAATCTTCTTGTATGATCATATTTGTATTTAGCTCAATTCAATAATAATGTAACCTATTGTTTCTGCTTTAACCTGTAATGTTTTACGATTTTTAAGTTTCGGAATAATAGCGGTCGGTATAATAATTATATCCTCCCATGGATGAAGGAATGTCGTTAAATATAAATCCCAGGTTATCTACTTTTTCACTCATCAAGTTCTGAATGGTGTGTTTGAAGTGTTCTTTATTGGTTTTACCTGATCTAACAACGAATAAATGACAATTACTATAATCCATTAGTATACTTGAATCTGCAACTACACCAATAGGAGGAGTGTCAACAACAATTACATCAAAATGAACGGTGAGTTCTTTAAATAGTTCTTGAGCCCGTTCATTGGCAATTAATTCTGATGGATTTGGTGGAATTGCTCCTGATGGAATAATATGCAAATTCTCCATTTTACCTGTATAGACAATGTCGTCAATAGTGGCATGACCAATAAGGTAATTAGATAACCCATTGTGATTTTGATGTTTGAAGATCTCTGTAAGTCTTGGTTTCCGCAAGTCAAAACCAACTAATACTGTTTTTTTACCTGATATGGCAAATGCTGCAGATAGGTTTAAGGCACAAAATGTTTTTCCTTCACCGGTGTTGGTTGATGTAATGGTAATTACATGTTTTTGATCCGGAGGGCACATAAATTTTAACTTCGTTCTCAATGCTCTGAACGACTCTGAGATATTCGATAGTGGCTCTTCGTGTATCACATTGTTATGCTCACCTTTATATTGAGAAATATAGCCAAATACAGGAACTCCCTGAGCCAGAGATGTTATTTCATCCTTATCCCGGATTTTGTTATTCAAGTATTCCTTTAAAACAATAATAGCTATAGGAAAGGCCAATGCAAATAATAAAGCCTGCTTGGTATTTTTTTGTCGGTTAGGAGAAACAATACAAGTGATAGTGGCTTCATCAATAATTTCATTATCAGGAGCGTTAGATGCTTTGGTGATTTGCGTTTCTGAATATTTCTGTAATAAAAAAGTATATATAGCATCGTTAAGCTTGTACTCTCTTTCTATATCCAGATATTTGCGCTCCACATCAGGAAGCTGATTCATTTTTCCGGCCAGTTGATTTTTCTGGGTTATCATTTTACCTTTCTCGATATCAATATTCTTGATGAGTTTATCGATGGCCAGTAATAAATTATTTTTACTTACATCAATTCTGTTATCCAGTTCTTCCAGGTAAGGATTGTCTTTTGAGGTTTGTGTAAGTAGTATGGAGCGTTCATTAATCAATGACAGTATTTCTGTAACAATAGTGGAGATAAAACTATTGGCATCCTGAGAAAAAGCAGGAAGTAGATAATCTTCACTAATTGAGTCGTTGAGTAAATGATTCTCCAGATTTTTAAAATAGCTTTCCTTTATAGACAACAAATTAATATTTTTCTCATATTCAAAATACTGATCGGCCATTCTAACAGACATTTCACTTGGTGCGCTAAGAATATTTGAACGTTTAAAATTCATCAGTTTCTCTTGTGCATTGTTAAGCGAATCGGCAACTTGTTGCAGTTGGGTTTCAATAAAATTGATTGTTCTTGTCGCAATATCATTTTTGCGTTCCAAACTTTGTTCGAGATACACCTGACTCAATGCATTTAAAAAACGAATGATTTTAGTAGTGTTTGATCCGTTAGTTGAGATGTATATAATTGAACTGCCCTCTTTATAAGGATTTACATTTATTTTCCTTCGATATGTTTCAGCAAGCCAGCTTTGAGATCTGAAATAGAAATAATATTTAATTTCCGGGTTGTGATCGCCATTATTGGATAATAGTCTGAATTTACAAAATGGTGTTTGAATCTCATCTCCCCAATTTACAGTCTTATTAAAAGCAATGGGTCCGCTACCGCCAGAATATTCCTCATTACTATAGGTATGTAAAAGCGCATTATCTGTTTCAATGGATACCGATACTTTGTTTTGCCCCAGGGGTTTAATATAAATAGGAGTGTTGACTAGTTGAACATGAGAGGAGTCCATAACGATCTTAAACGGACTCTTGCCATACATATCAGAATCTTTAAATATGCCATTACTGTATATATCAATACCAAAGTCTAACCTGTCGATGGCCCTTTTAACAACTTTTTTCGATCTTAAGATGATTGTTTGATTCTCAAGACTTTTCATCTCAGGAGACAAGCCAAAGCCCTCAATAAGTTCAGTTCTTGAAATGCTTTTAGGCTCATCACTTTTTAGCATTACAGTAACCGTGCCTTTATAGATATCAAGTGTATATCTGTGATATAGAAAAAGACCTCCAAAAAATAATGGAAATGAGATGACGAAAAGGTACCAGTTATTAATAGCTATCTGAAAAATCTTTCTAATATCGGGTAAGCCGTCAGACTTTGATTGAAGACCGGTGGTGAAATTATGATTTGAACTATTATTTTCCACTAATTTTTGTATTTATTCTGTCAATTGTTATAATCTTCTGCCGTTAAGTAAAATGAAACATACAACAGAGATCATTAATTTAATTGTAAAAAGATTGCACATCATTTTTAAGTGCATCCAACGCTTTTTTAAAATGATATGAAGTTGTGTTTTGATATTGTTCCAACATTGTTTTTCCCAATGCAATAGATGGGTCTTCCGGTTTAACCATTCCTGCAGAGACATTTACCAATCGAACCATTTCTTCTTTTGCACTTTTGATAAGATTCCAGGTGTTGGATGGCAGGTACACCTGCATTGCAATATTGTGCTCGTATTCAGTTCTTATGGCAGCTAAAAGGTTCGCCTGAAATTGCCTACAGGTGGCAGATTTAGACTGTTCTCTGATGACGATCGATTCAGCGCTTATTCTTTCCAGAAATAAAGTAAGTCTTTCATATGCATGTAGCCTTGTGGGCAGGTTATCTTTATGTTTGGATAGGAGAAATTCCTGTTTCCTTCTATCGGCATCATTTATTAAAAACCACCGAACCAATAGTAATGATGTAATCAATACGATAATTGATGGTAAAATGTATTTAAACATCTCGAGAAAAACTTCCATAATCTCTAAAAATATTACTTTTGCACACAATTAAATTAATCGGGTGAAAATACTAGTAATTGTTATTAAATGCAACCTAATTCACCCCTAACTGATTGTTTGTATATTCTCATGATGATAATTAAGTACGAATATCTATATTTTTTGTTGTATTAATTTTCATGAGGAAGCGGTTATGATATTGTTGAATGAAGGTAATAGTGATAAAGAATTAACGAATGAATTGAAATCATTTGTTCTTAAAATTCATATGGTAATGAGAATTATGGATTGAAAATAGAATAATAAGGTTGCCCCTAATGTTTCAGCCTTTTGAATATAATATTCAATCTTTGATTTGAATTAATAATTAAGTAATAAAAGAAACTAAATAATTAAGCATGTATATTTCTGAACGATTGGCCAATGTAAATGAGTCTGCAACCTTGGCAATGTCTCAAAAAAGCAGAGAACTGCAGGAAAAAGGGTTTGATGTGATTAATCTAAGTATTGGTCAGCCTGATTTTAATACTCCGGATCATATAAAAGAAGCGGCTAAGAAAGCGATTGATGATAATTTTTCAAAGTATACTCCTGTACCGGGATTACCTTTGTTAAGAGAAGCGGTATGTACGAAATTTAAGCGTGATAATAATCTGGATTTCAAACCATCACAAATTGTTGTTTCAAACGGAGCCAAACAGTCCATTGCTAATATTATTTTAAGTTTGGTTGGTCCCGGAGATGAGGTTATTATTCCTGCGCCTTATTGGGTGAGTTACATTGAGATTGTAAATTTATCGCAGGCAAATAATGTGATTATAGAAGCCGGGCTGGATCAGGATTTCAAAATCACACCAGAACAACTGGATGCAGCTATTACACATAAGACTAAAATATTCTTATTCAGTTCGCCTTCTAATCCTACCGGAAGTTTGTATACCAAAGAGGAACTGCGAGCTTTGGCAGAAGTATTTAAGAGGAATCCACATGTGGTTATTATCTCAGATGAGATTTATGAATTAATTACCTTTGGTGGCCAGCACGAAAGTATAGCGCAGTTTGATGAATTGAAAGACAGGGTGGCGGTTGTTAACGGTGTATCAAAGGGGTATGCTATGACTGGTTGGAGAATTGGTTATATTGCAGGTCCACAATGGCTAGCTGATGCATGTAATAAGCTGCAAGGTCAGTATACTTCAGGTGCATGTGCCATTTCACAAATGGCATCAGTGGCTGCATTAACTCAAACACAGGAACCATCTATGCAGATGAAAGAAACATTTTTGAGAAGAAGAGACCTTGTGGTTAAAATGGCCGGTGATATTGAAGGGATGAAAGTGAATGTACCGCAGGGAGCATTCTATTTATTTCCGGAAGTGGATGGTTATTTTGGGAAATCGTGTAATGGATATCAAATTAATACAGCTACTGATTTAGCGATGTATCTGCTGGAGACAGCATATGTAGCAACAGTTTCCGGTGAGGCTTTTGGTAGTCGTAAGTGTCTGAGGTTTTCATACGCTACTTCTGATGAGTTATTAATTGAAGCATTAAAACGCATAAAAGTGGCTTTAGATAAACTGGCTTAGAAGAGATCATTTAGTTGAAATCAGGTTGAAAGGGAGTTTAGATATAACTCCCTTTCAATTTATATATTAATTTTCCTTGAGGATTTCCCCATTGTTTTGCAGTTAGATATTAAGGTATCAGCGAATGACTCAGCGATCTCATCGATAAATAAAAGAAGTAAAGTCTGATTGAAATTGTACAGCATTAAGTCATCAATAAAAGCCTCCTCACTAATAACCTTCCAACTCCTCTTTTAATCTCGTATCTGAACATTTATAAATACGGCCTTTGTATTTATCGATCATACCATAATTATGAGTAGCCATAATCACTGTTTTGCCACCTTCGGATATTTTCTGAAGCAAAATCATCAAATCGTTGGTGGTATCGGGATCAAGATTTCCAGTAGGTTCATCTGCCAGTATTAAATCAGGTTCATTTAATAAAGACCTGGCAATACCAATACGTTGCTGCTCACCACCCGATAACATATGAGGCATTTTATACCCCTTGTGAACCATGTCAACCTGTGATAATACGTCTCTTATCCTTTTATCCATATCCTTTTTGTTTTTCCAGCCGGTAGCTTTTAAAACAAAGTTTAGGTTTTCATAGACAGAACGATCGCTTAAAAGTTGAAAATCCTGAAATATAATACCCATTTTTCTTCTTAGAAAAGGAATGTGCTTTGCTTTGATTTTATTTAAGTCGTAACCCACAGCAAATACGGTTCCTTCAAATACGGGAATCTCAGCATAAATGGTTTTAAGCAAGCTGGATTTACCACTACCTACTTTTCCGATGAGATATATAAATTCACCCTTTTTCACTTCCAGATTCACATCTTTAAGAACAATGTTATCACGATGACGAATAACCGCGTTATTAAATTCAATGATGTTATTTTGTTCGTTCTCTATGGATATTGGGTTTTTATTGCTCATCTTAATAATAAATATTTGATGTAGTAGTTATTAATTTAACTGCTTTGTTCACCAACCTTTTCAGTGGTGAATTCATTTTCTCAATATTGAAAATGCTGAATGAAGCAGGATTAAGAAAATATTTTGTGAAAATAAAAAAATAAATTGTGAATTTATGACGTTTCTTCATTTAGGTTACCTAATTTATATAGTATGAGGTGAAATAAATTGTATCAGGCAAAATATTTAAGGAAGTCTAATTTTTATATCTTTAGGCCCGTAAATTAAGTGTAAGCAGAATCTCAATGACTACTGCTTATTTTTTAATGTCTTTGTGAATGATTGACTTCAATTTAAAATAAGGTCTCAAAAGGAGTCACTATTTCAAAGACTTAATCAAACATTTTGAATTGTTTCAGCAGTAAAAAGCTTTATTGAATGATAAATACAAAATACCTTTCCATAACTATTGTAGCTTTATTATTAAGCATACCAGTACTTTCACAACAGTCATTAGGTCATCGTCAACCTGAACGAAACTTTGAAAAAGCAATGGAGTTGTTTCGTTTAAACAAATATGGGTCGGCACGAGATCAATTTGATAAAATCATCAGGAATTCCATTCCGGGAGGATCAAATCAATATGCAGAAGCCTGTTATTATCAGGCATTATGTGCCAAGAATCTTGAGAATGGTGATGCTGAATATTTGTTTGAGAAGTTTATTATAGACTTTCCTGAAAGTAATAAACGATCATATGCCTACTATCATGTGGGAGATATGAAACTTACCAATAAAAAGTACAAACATGCTATCCGGCAATTTGAAGAGGTGAATGAAAATATGTTGGATAGAGAAACAAGGCAAGCCTATAATTTTAAAAAGGGGTATTGTCATTTTATGGAAGAAGAGTATGATGTGGCCAATCGTTATTTTTACGATTTAAAAGATGTGGATAGTAAATACTATGATGCAGCCAATTATTACTATGCTCATATTCAGTACCAAAAAGAAAATTATCAAACCGCTCTGGAAGGATTCGAACGCCTGGCAGATGTAGCTGCCTTTAAGAAAATAGTGCCTTTTTATATCTCTCAAATTCATTACTTAAAGGGTGATTACGATGCAGCTATTGATTATGCCATGCCATTATTAGATGAAGGATCCAAAAAACGCAGGGCTGACATGGCACGGATCGTTGGAGAATCATATTTTGCTAAGAAGGACTATAATCAATCCACTCAATATTTTGAAACTTCTATTGATTTATCAGAAACACCTAAAAGGGAAGATTATTATCATTTAGGATTTGCCTATTATTATCAGAAAAACTATGATAAAGCGGCCGATTATTTAAGTATGGTTACATCAGCCAACGATAAAATGGCACAAAACGCCTACTATCACCTGGCCGATTGTCATTTAAAGTTGAATGATAAAAAACGTGCCAGGGTAGCCTTTGAGGCGGCATCTCAAAACGATTTTGATAAGGATATACAAGAGGATGCTTTATTTAATACCATCAAATTAAATTATGAATTAAATTATTCACCCTTTAATGAAATCATTAATTCTTTTTTAAGTTTTATTGATAAATTTCCGGAGAGCGATAAGATTGATTTGGCATATGATTATCTGGGTAAAGTATTTCTAACCACAAAAAACTATAAGCAAGCTTTGGATGCGTTGGAGAGTATAAAAATAAAAAATGCTAGGGTTTATCAGGCTTTACAACGTGTGGCTTATTATCATGCAATTGAATTGTTTACTAATTTAAGATTCTATGAATCGGTTAAATTTTTCGATTATAGTTTAAAATACGGGAAATACAATAATGAATTAAAAGTGAAATCTTATTACTGGAGAGGAGAAGCTAAATATCGCTTAAATAACTTTCCTGCTGCTGTTGAAGATTACAATACTTTTATTCTTACTCCCGGAAGTTTTGGTACAGATTATTTTGCCATGGCGCATTATAATATTGGTTATGCAGAATTTAAAGGGAAAAATTATGAGTCTGCTAAATCATGGTGGCGAAAGTATATTCAAATTGAAAAGGATAAGAATACTTCTACAATAGGAGATGCATTTAACCGAATTGGAGACTGTAATTTTGTTCAGCGAGAATTTCAGCAAGCTATTAATTATTACGAGAAAGGAAGTCAGATAATCTCTGCTTCTCCTGATTATTCCATGTATCAAAAGGCTATATCCTTAGGGATATTAAAACAGCATCAGGAAAAAATAGGAGAGCTTAATAGTTTGATTCATAAATATCCTCAATCCAATTATGTGGATGATGCTTTGTATGAAATGGGAAAATCATATGTTGCCGTAAACGACCTCGAAAATGCCATTAGAAAATACAAAACAATTAAAGAAAAGTACCCAACCAGTAGTTTCTCAAAAAAGGCGATGCTGCAATTAGGTTTGGTATATTATAACTCAAATGATTACGATAATTCAATGGCTTTTTATAAAAGGGTAGTCAATGAATTTCCCGGGTCGCAGGAATCCATTGAATCGCTTTTGGGAATTCGTAATATTTATATGGATCGTAATGATCTGGATGGGTATATGAGGTATACCAATTCACTTGGTAGTTTTGCTCAGGTGGATATTCGGGAACAAGATTCGCTAAGTTATGTGACTGCTGAACGATATTATATGGATAGTAAATGTGATGCAGCTATCAAAAGCTTTCAGAGTTATTTAAATCGCTATCCAGAGGGTATGTTTGTTTTAAATGCTAATTATTATATGGCAGATTGCTTGTATAAAAATGGAGATAAATATGATGCTTTGAGAGCATATAACCAGGTTACAACAAGAGCTAAGAATATTTTTACTGAAGATGCTTTGATTCGTTCAGGAGAAATCAATTATGGAATGCAAAAGTATTCAGAAGCATTGCGTGCTTTTGAAAATCTGGAAACTGTAGCCGAAATAGAGGAGAACAGACTAGAAGCTAAGATTGGTAAAATGCGTTGTAATTACCAGTTAAAAAATGCCGATCAAACCATTGTATCCGCATCAAATGTGATGAATGCACCTAAAGTAGCTGGTGAGATTGTTCGTGAAGCCAGATATTATAAGGCTGGTGCACATATGATAAAAGGTGAAAATGACCAGGCCATGGAAGAGTATAAGATACTGGCTCAAAATACACAAAGTGCAGAAGGGGCAGAGGCTAAGTATTATATTATTCAGTCGTACTATGATTTAGGCAATAAGGAAAAAGCAGAGTCTGAGGTCTTTGATTTTGCGAATAAAGGAACCTCTCATCAATATTGGCTGGCCAGAAGTTTTATTGTATTGGCTGATATTTATGAGTCTAATAATGAATATTTTCAAGCCAAACAGTATTTGCAAAGTATTGAGGAAAACTATCAGGGTGATGATGATATAAAAGGGATGGTTCAACAGAGATTGGCTGCACTGGAAAAGAAAATGGCAGTTTCTACTAATCAAGAATCTGTTGATTCATTGAAAATTCAATAACACAATAATCTAAAACCAGAGAAATATTTCTGTAATGAAGCACAATCATATATATTTAATAGTTGTATTTGTAATTTCACTTTCATTTACGTCTAATGCACAGGAGTTAAATCAGGATGTAAAAGTGGTTCGGGAATACAACCCTATTATTTCTGATGCCTTTAAAATTAATAAGCTTCCTGTGGAGGAGGTCGATTCGTCTACCTTTAATCCGAATTTTTCCTATGAGATCTTGTCTAAAGCAATGACCTCAGCATTGGCGATAGAACCTATTACAGCAGCCCGGTTACAACCAGAACGTAAAACTGTTTTGGATAAATCCTATGTAAAAGGAGGGGTAGGCAATTATGTAACGTTGTTTGGGGAGTTGAACTATAATATACTACGATCTGAAGAATATGCACTGGGTTTAAATGTGGGGCATATCAGTTCAGATGGTGATATCAAACTGGAGAATGATCAAAATGTATCAGCTCCTTTTCACGATACCTGGTCCTCATTATATTTTAGAAGGTTTTGGGATGATTATACACTTTCTATAGATGCTGATTTTAAGCATAATATTTACCATTATTATGGATTTCAAACTATAGATCCATTAGCGAGCTACACTGAAAAAAACTTTGATACTATGGTAGCAGGTAGCGATTTAATGGCAGATAAAAGGCAAAGACAAAGTTCTTTTGGTGTTAATGTAGGTTTTGGGAACAAAGTAGTTGATTTTGATGATGTTTCTTTTAAATCCCAATTAAACTGGAATACATTTGGCAATGTTACCGGAGTTGGTGAAAATAACTTCGGACTTCATGGTAAAGTCAATATTCCTTTAGATAATATGTATTTGGATTTAACCGGAGGCTTTGATTATTACGGCACAACAATTCCGGATTCGATATCTCCTTTATACTATTTCTTAGATCAGAATAAAACTTTAATTAATTTTTCACCTTTACTTGGTTTTGTGTTTGAAGGTGTGGATTTAAAAGTGGGGATGGATATATATAGCCAATTGGGTGGCATAGAGGATGAATTTAATATAGCTCCTCATATTGAAGCTGATTTGGTGATTGCAGATGGAATTGTAACAGCTTTTGGAGGTTTAAAAGGCGATTATTATGTGAATAACTATCAGAAAATACAACAGGAAAATCCCTTCGTTGCAGTTGATGAAGATGTGAAAAATAGTTTTCATGGCATTCATCTCTTTGGCGGTATTAAAGGGAATTTTAGTTCGCAAACCAGTTTTGTAGCCCGGGTAGATTATTCCATTTTTAATGATGAACACTTTTATGTTAACAGAGCTTTTGAATCCAACGTACCGGAAACTACAGGAAGTGGATTTCAGGTTCATCAAACCAATATTTTTGATGTAATTTATGATGATGGATCACTTCTTTCTGTCTCGGGAGAGTTGAAATATGAACCATCAAAGGAACTAAATATACTGTTTAGAGGTAAGTACAATGGCTGGAATCTGGATAATTTTCAGCATGCTTGGCATAAGCCTGAGGTAGAGCTAGGTGTTACTGCCAATTTTTCTCCATTTAGTGATTTCTGGATTAATGCCAATCTAAATACATTAGGAAAACGATATGCATATGATCCTTCAACAATGCAGGCTGAGGAGTTGAAGTCTGTTATAGACGTCAATATGGGTGCAGAGTATCTGTTAAGCTCTAAGTGGACACTGTTCGCAAATCTGAATAATATCTTCATATCAAAATATTACCAGTGGTATGGTTACCCAATGCAAGGCTTAAATATTAGAGCAGGAGTAGGGTATTCCTTTTAAATTATTGAATTAGTACGATTATGGCGCGAGGATGTACGACCCGAGTCTGGGGAGGTGGCATGTGAAAGATCCTTTGTGTGAATATCATTATAATCAGACACCCTATCATTACGTATTGAATAATCCTTTAAAGTATATCGATCCTTTTGGATTAAAGGAAAAGGATCCTGATGAAGAAGATCCTGAAGAAAATGATAATACAAAAGATGGAGGAACAAAACTGGAGGATGATCCTCCTACTGTTTATGGTAAAAAACCAGATAGTAAAAATAATTCATCTTTCAACTGGTATGATTTTTTAGATATATCAGGTAATACAAGCTACAGAAAATACAGACCTGCAACATGGTTCGAATGGTGGTTGTTAACCAACACAGATCAATCAGAAGCTAGAAATTTTACAAATGCTTGGGGAGCTTGGGGGCCACTACCCATGGATCAAGAAAATTTTGTAACCGACCCAGGAATAACTTCTGATGCTGATATTAAAAAAACGAAAACGGGACCTAGTAAAGAAACCGATTCCGATGCAAGGACTGCTAATGTGGAGAAAAATGATGTATATACGTATGAATATAAAGTTGAAAATGGACATGATTATCCTGTTACAATGAGAAATACAACCTATAATAATGGAGATACTTCATTAGTTACTAAATTTAAAAATGGTAAGTTCGAAACACAAAGACAATACTTAGGAAATGGCAAAGTGGGACAACCTTATACTGACAAACATTTAGATTACGATTTTTTTGAATAAAGCATTATGAAAATTATACTTGTATATTTTGTAATATTTACGTTTTTTTCTTGTGTAGAAAACGAACATATTAAGGATAAATTTGACGTTGAGAAAAATTTAATTCAACGATTTTATTATAAGACAAAAGCAGATTCAATTCCTTATTTAATTGTTGAGTATTATAAGGATGGAATCATTAAAGACTCTAGCTATTATAATGATAGAGGGAAAAAAAATGGATATAGTTACTTCTGTGATATAGTTAAAAATTACACTAGAGAATGTAATTTTAAAAATGGAATAAAAGAAGGTACACTTAAAGCAAAATTTACTAACGGATATTATGTAATTGCTCATTATGCTAATGGAAATTGGAATGGGATTAACTATGAGTTCTCAAATGATAACAAAATTCTTTATAAAAAACTATATTTAAATAATAAATTATTTTATTCAGAAAGGTCCTATTATTTATCTAAAGGAGATACAATAGAATCAAAAATAATTACAAAGGATAAAATTTCATTAATTAATAGAATTATTGATTCAGATAATGTTATAACTAAAGAATATTATGGACATCTATACTCGGATACTACATTTATTGGATCCTTAGTCTATCGCAATAATGAATTAAGAGATGATTATAATGAAAATAACTATCATGAAATATTTGCTAAGGATACTATTTTAAATGGTGAGACTCTTGATGTGAAAGTAGTAGGTCATTTTGGAAATTTTGAGAAGCGTAACACATATATAAAGGTAGTTATAGGGTCTTTAAAATCAACCTCCAACCTTATTTTTGATGATAATACTCAAGAGTTTGGCAGCAAAATTGGCAATCACCAAGTTAGTTTCACAATAGATGATTACCATAAAGGTTATAATCTAATTTTAGGTAAAGTTTTGCTAATGAGAGATTCTACAATAATTAATGAAAGTATAATTTTTGAAGATTATACCGTCCTTTGATTTTCCCAGTAGGCTCGAATATGTAAAACAATAAACCCCAGTAGGCCCCCCCCAGTAGGCGCGGAAATGCAAATCAACAAAGACGGCTGTTAGCGGATTTAGCGCAGCGCAATCCGTGAAATAAGTAAGCTGTAAATAATATACAAGAGTCACAATTTAAAAAGTTGTGGCTCTATTTGTTTGTATGGTAGGAATTGTATTCCGGTTATAAAGCAGCAATATTTTTAAGTTTTATACTTTTAATGAAGCCGTCAACAACAGAAAGGATATGCCCTTTATCTGTCTCGTCCATTTTATCAATCTCATTTAAGCGTTTAAGCATGTCTGGGTCTTTAAAAAGGTTTTCCTGGTCTGTCTCTCCAAGCAAATAACCAACGGTAGTATTTAATATTTTAGCAATATTTTTAGCGGCATCAATGGATGGTGTCATCTCGTCGCGCTCGTACCTACCAATAACCGAAGTAGAAGTATTTAAAGCTTTTGCTAGTTCTGATTGTGACATCTTGTTGGCCTGTGATATAACTGCATGTTATGTAACAATAGCTTGGGGCGGTTTGGTCTGTGTGGCTGGGTTTACGGCTTGTTGGCTTTTATCTTTTGCTGCTTCAATTAATCTCAATTAAAAGAAAAAGCAACGTGCCGGAAACAGCGCAGGGAAAGCAAAACCGCAGAAGGGCTGGCGCGGGGAGTACCGGACAGCGGAGCGGCTTTAGGGCTGTACGGTACGGGGAAACTCTCCCGTTATGAACTTTTTATTTTATCTGAAAAAGGCTTTTACTGAATAATTATGTTATTTTTGGGTGTGCGGTCAGTCCCGAAACGTTGGGAATTATGGAGAGTAGGAGTTTGAAAACGTAGTGAAAAAGTTGCGTAAACTGGTACGATTATGGAGCACGGTTTTATGACCCGGCTTTGGGTAGATGGATGGTAATAGATAATTTAAGTGAGAAGTATTATCCTATTACTCCATTTGCTTATGCAACTAATAATCCAATTCGTTTTATAGACCCTGATGGTAATGAATTTGTTGATGCAAAAGGTGTGCGTATAACGTATTCAGCAGAAACAGGTTGGTCTTCAAATGCAACAAATGATGTAAAAATGATTCATACTGCCTTGATGATGACAGAAACAGGCCAAAAACAATGGGCAAAAGGATATGGTTCAGATAAAAAAATACAAATGAACCTTATTCAAGGTGATGTTAAAGTTAAAGGAAAATCAGTTCTCGGTAAAGCTGGAGCCAGACCCATAAAAGATTCTAACGGATTTGTTGTTGGATATTAAAAAACTTGGGAAATAAAAATTTCTATTCAAAACATAAGCAAATCGAGTAAAAATGAGGGCTTAAATTTAATTCAAGCTATTGCAGCAACAGCCGGTCACGAGATAGAACACACTACAGATAAGAACGATGATATAAGGATGAATAATGCAAATTTTGGAGTATGGTTGGTAACGAACAAAAAAGAACAGATAGAGTTGAGAAAGATCCCGAACAAGTTGGCAGAAATATTAGAAGAGAAAGTAGAATTAACAATCAAAATGGACTAAAAAAAATTGAGAGAAGTAACAACGATTATAATATTGACACAACCACTTTAAGATAATATTATGGATAAGAAATATTTGATTATTGTATTGGGCTTATTCATAACTTCAAGTATTATGATTGCGCAAGATTATTGCAATAAAGTAAATAAGGTTGATTCGATTGGTAGAAAACAAGGTGTTTGGATGGAATATGAAGTTATACCCAAATGGGCTGAGGATCCAGGAGAATATGATTACATTGTATCTCCGTTAGATTCTACTAAAAAATATTTACTTAAGCGAAACGATTTTAGTGAGGTAATTGTACTTAGATGGTTTGGAAAATATCAGAATGGACTAAAGAGTGGAGAGTGGGTATTACTTAATTCAAATGGTGAGATTGTAAAGCGTGTGAATTATGTTAAAGGAAGGCTATCTGGATATTATACTCAATATTGGACAGAAGATAAGATAATGATGGAGTGTTTTATTGACAATAGCAATTTCATTGTTGGCAAAGGCTATGATAAAGATGGATCTGTTTTATTCGAAAATGATTCTATAGTAAAAGTAGATTTTATAGAAAGCTTTTATAACCCATCTGGTTTGTATTATTAAGCTTCAGTTGCCCCCCGTAGGCGCGGAAGTGCAAATTAACCATCACGGCTGTTAGCGCGGTTTTTTAAACCGTGCAATAAGCAAGCTGGGAATAAAAATAAAAGAGCTGCAAATGTAAAAGTTTGCAGCTCTTTTGTTTTATGAGGTAGGGTTTGTAACCCGATTATTTACAATGCAGCAATATTTTTAAGTTTAATTTTTTGAATCATAGCATCCAGGGTAAAAAGAATATGGTCTTTTTCAGTAGGTTGCATTTTTTCTATGTCGCTCAACCCCTTGCTGAGCGTAGCGAGTAAATAATATAAATCAGCTCGGCGTATGCCTCTGGCTACGTCGGATTAACCAAGGCCTCTGGCCTGTAGATAAAACAACAAAGCCGCATTTTTAAAGTGCGGCTTTTGTTTTAGGAGGTAGTTTTTAACCCGGATATTTATAAAGCAGCAACGTTTTTCTGAAAGAAGTCTTTGAACTTTTTGTTGGTAAGCATTTTATCAATCAGTTTAAAAATGGTTTGCTTAGCATCGTCATCAAGCTGTTGGATTAAGTGCATTTTCTCCACGGCTGTTTTATCCTCAATCGTTACTTCAGTAGGTATTTTACCGTCAAAGTTTAAAATCTGGTCGGTTGTCATGTTAAAGAGTTGTGTCATTTTTTGTAGTTCTTCAACGGTAATGCTGCGCAGACCCTTTTCGATTTTACGATAAGCCGATTTATCCACATTAATAGGTGAGGCAACCTCAATTTGTTTGAGGCCTTTTTCTTCCCTGATTGCTTTAATGTTGTCTGCTAAGTCCATGAAGCAAATATAGCCATAAGAGAAACTATATTAAAATAATTCCGATTCCTAAACCAATATTTAAAACACTTTGCTTGGCTAAATTGTAGTCTTCATTGATCTTTACAGGTCCCAGATTCAAAGTTAACCCCAGTGTTAATCGAACACTGTTGTCTCTTTCCATTTCAAATTTAATATGGTCACTTTCCGACGATGAGGCACCGGAGCCCTCGTATACATATTCCTCGTCCACATTACTATTCTCCAATCCCAAACCTGCATAAAAAGTCAGTACAGGAAAGGATTAGCTGGCCTGCAAATTTACAAAGGTTGCTGCAGCATTCATATATTCACCCAAAGTAAAGGATTGACGGTAAAAACCAACAGCTAAATCAAGGGGAAGATTGGGTAGATACTGATCTATACTATGTCTGATTCCCCATCCAAACACATCTGCAAATGGCTGCAAATACTTTATTCCGTTTTCCTGAGTGTATTTAGACAAGTAGTCTTCTAAGGTTTGTGCGTTAAATATTGATATGGTTAGAAATACAAACACACAAAAGGCCAATATTTTATTGAATAAAATGAAGAATATTAAGATGAACGTAATTGTCTGAATTTCATTGATATTCTGAAATAAAATTTAAGTGTCAATAGCTTTCGAAAGGCATACAATTGTGCATCATAATTAGTGCATTTTCAGGTGTAAAAAGAAATAATTGTTTATAATATTATAAGAGTCTGAAATACAGCGTTTAATGATGTTAATAAAAAGCTACTTTTAAGTCTTTTTAAAGCCACTTTTTTTGCTATATTTGTATGGCTTTATAAGAATGTAAAAGCTTCTGATAAAGCAGGATATTAAGTGAAATTTTGCGTACGAAATCTATAATTGATGAGCGAAGAAAATATTAATGAAAGCAACCCAAATCTTGAAAAAGATTATTCGGCTAATAGTATTACAGTATTAGAAGGACTTGAAGCAGTTCGTAAAAGACCTGCCATGTATATTGGTGATGTAGGTGTAAAAGGGTTACACCATCTAGTATACGAGGTAGTTGATAACTCTATTGATGAAGCTTTAGCTGGTCATTGTGATACTATATCGGTAATTATTCATGAAGATAATTCAATTACGGTAAAAGATAATGGTAGAGGAATTCCTGTTGACCACCATGAAAAAGAGGGTAAGTCAGCATTGGAAGTAGTGATGACTGTTTTGCATGCAGGTGGTAAATTTGATAAGGATTCGTATAAAGTATCAGGAGGTTTGCACGGAGTTGGTGTTTCTTGTGTTAATGCCTTGTCAACCTATCTGAAGGCTGAAGTTCACCGAGGAGGTAAATATTATCAGCAGGAATATGCAATTGGAATCCCTCAGGGAGATATAAAGGAGCTTGGAGATACTGATGTTACCGGTACTATTGTGACTTTTAAACCTGATGATTCTATATTTAATGCCACAGAATATAAATGGTCGATTCTGGCAAATAGAATGCGTGAACTGTCATTTTTGAATAAAGGGATAAAAATAGAGCTGTTTGACGAAAGGGAGAAGGATGAAGAAGGGGAATTTAAAACAGAATTATTTTACTCCGAGAGAGGTTTGGAAGAATTCGTTACTTTTATTGATGAAACCAGAGAGAAACTAACTGAAAATGTTATTCATATTTCTACTGAAAAAAATGATGTTCCGGTTGAGTTAGCTATTCAATACAATACATCGTTTGGAGAGAATGTTTATTCATACGTTAATAATATCAATACTATTGAGGGAGGTACTCACCTTACTGGATTTCGTCGTGGATTAACTCGTACCTTGAAAACTTTTGCGGAAAAATCAGGAATGCTGTCAAAGTTGAAGTTTGATATTGCAGGTGATGATTTTAGGGAAGGTTTAACCGCTGTTATTTCAGTTAAAGTTCAGGAGCCTCAGTTTGAAGGTCAGACAAAAACAAAGCTAGGTAACTCGGAAGTTAGCCTGGCGGTGGATCAGGCAGTAAGTACTGCTTTGGGGCATTACCTTGAGGAGAATCCAAAGGATGCTAAAATCATTGTAAATAAAGTAATATTAGCTGCAACAGCTCGTCATGCTGCCCGTAAGGCTCGTGAAATGGTGCAACGTAAAACGGTGATGTCAGGTGGAGGTTTACCAGGAAAGTTAGCGGATTGCTCTGAAAAAGATCCTTCTTTATGTGAGGTGTTTCTTGTGGAGGGAGATTCTGCGGGTGGTACAGCAAAGCAAGGTCGAGATCGAAAATTTCAAGCTATTTTACCATTGAGAGGTAAGATATTAAATGTTGAAAAAGCACTTCAGCATAAGGTCTTTGAAAATGATGAGATTAAAAATATATTCACAGCTCTTGGTGTAACTATTGGAACAGAGGAAGATAGCAAGGCTTTGAATATCGCAAAGCTAAGGTATCATAAGGTTGTTATCATGACGGATGCCGATGTGGATGGTAGTCATATTACAACATTGATTATGACCTTCTTTTTCCGTTATATGAAGGAATTAATTAAGAACGGATATCTGTATATAGCAACGCCACCGTTGTATCTTTGTAAAAAAGGAAAGAATGAGGCGTATTGCTGGACAGAGCAGCAGCGAAGAGAGTTTGTAGATAAATTTAGTGGAGGTAAAGAAGATTCAGTTCATATTCAGCGATACAAAGGTTTGGGTGAGATGAATAATGAGCAATTGTGGGAAACGACTATGAATCCTGAGCAGAGAACACTTCGTCAGGTTACTATTGAGAGTGCAGCAGAAGCTGATCGTGTATTTTCTATGTTGATGGGTGATGATGTACCGCCTCGAAGAGAATTTATTGAAGATAATGCAACCTATGCAAACATTGATGTTTAATTAGTTTTTGGATTGTAAAAAATCTATACAGAGATTGTATTTAACTGATTGTAACAGTTATCAGATGATATAGCCGCCTTGATTTTTAGGGCGGTTTTTTTATGCAAAAAAAGAGGGACTTCGATATGAAATCCCTCTTTAAAATATATTTGTCAGATGTTGATTGATACTTGTATCGACTGACTTTTATCTATCGGCTTTAAGTCTGTCGGCCATGGCTTTACCTAATTGTAGGCAAGCTTCGTATTTGTCAGCTTTAAGGGCATGTTTTTCTTCCACGCTTTCTCCAACAATTTCCCATTTAAGTTCTTCTCCAATGGCGGTTAATTTTTTTACAGCAGCCCCTGCCCATGAGAATGATCCTAAAATACCCATATAATGATTCTGTACTCCCATGTGGACCAGTTTGGAAGTTAATGATTCCATGTTTGGATGTAATTCGTTGCAATAAGTTGGGCTCGCAAGGATCAATCCTTTGTACTTAAATATGTCGGATAAAATGAATGAAGCATGAGACTTGGAAACATCATGGATTCGTATATGCTTAATGCCATTTTTAGCCATTTCTCGTGCAACAGCTTCAGCCATTTCTTCTGTATTTCCATACATTGAAGCATAAGCAACAACAACTCCTTCTTCAGTTTCGTATTTACTCCATCTGTCGTACATTCCAATAACTTCTGAAATATAATTTCTCCAAATAGGACCATGAGTAGAGGCAATCATCTTAATTTCAAGACCACCTAATTTTGATAAAGCTTTTTGAACAGGCGATCCGTATTTACCTACAATGTTAGAGTAGTATCTTCTCATTTCATCGCGGTAGTATTCAAAATCAAACTCATCGTCAAAAATACCACCATCTAAAGTTCCGAAAGTACCAAAAGCATCTGCTGAGAAAAGAATTTTTTCGGTAGATTCAAATGTAACCATGGTTTCAGGCCAATGTACCATCGGAACCATGTAAAAGTTAAGAGTGTGTTTACCTAGGCTTAAGCTGTCTCCTTCTTTAACTTCAATAGTATTTTCTGTTATACCAAAGTAACCTTCAAGCATTGGTAATGTTTTTTTATTACCAATTATTTGAATGTTAGGATACATCTTTTTAATGATATCTATAGAACCACCATGGTCAGGTTCCATATGATTTACCACAAGGTAATCAATGGGACGGTCTCCAATAATAGCTTTTATTTTTTTTAGGTATTTCTCAACTTGACCAATTTCAACAGAATCTACTAATGCAACCTTTTCATCATCAATTATATATGAATTGTAGGCAACACCCCTGTCAATTGGCCACATGTTTTCAAAAAGATGTGTTCTACGGTCATTAACCCCAACGTAATATACGTCATTCGTTAATTTTACTGGCTTGTACATATTTATTAATAGTTAATTATTTATTTCGGTAATTGAGTGCCGCAAAAATATAAAAACATTCTAAATTCAAAAAAATAATAGCTTAGAACCTGCTGATTCACTATTGGTTTTGACTATTTTTGTTGATCCGGCTTAAATCCTGAGGATGCTTGTCTTTTAATAAAGCTAATTTATAAGTGTTATAATTTCCTTATTAATAACCAAGTATCATTATATTTCTCATATTGATCCCTAATGTTGTTCACTTTTGTACGGGCTTCATTTTCAATGTTATATGCCGAAACAGATACACGGTATAATCCATCTTCATTTTCTAATATAACAGGGGTAAAACCCTCTTGAGTTAAAGAGATTTTGTAGTTACGGGCATTATCTAAAATTTTAAACGAACCAATTATCACATAAAATTTGTAGTTAATATCATCAGGTTCTTCAATAACTTTTACCTTTTCTTCTTTTACTACTATTTCTTTTTTGGATTTAACGACGGGTTTAACCTTTGGTTCTTCTTTTACATAAGGAGAGTCACTGTCACTAAAACTTGAGCTGCCCGCATCACTTAAAGATCTACAGCTTACAAGGCTTGCTAAAATAGCAATTGAATATACAATTTTTCTCATGTTGTGATAATATAAAAGTTTCATTTGATTTTTATAAATTGCAAAAATGCTATTTATTGGTGAGAAATAATAATTTTATTAATATTCTTGTAATGAATTAGATGATATGTTTAATAATGATGAATTAGTACTTGTTATTATCGAGGAATAATGAATGTTAAAAACTTTTTGCATAAAAGCTAAAAACTTATTCAATAAATAGACATATTTGATGCATTAAATATTATTAAAGTGAGTAAAAAGAGAAAGAGAATGACAAAACGGGTAAAAAGATTAAGTCTTTTTATTGTTGTTATTATATTAATAGGTGTACTTGTTGGAGGAAGGTTTTTTAGGTATATACATGGTCATAATGTTGATATTTCCAAGTTAGAATCCTTCTATATCTATATTCCCAATAACACCACATTTTCAGAGTTAAAGCAAATTCTTGAGTCTTCCGGTGCCATTAAAGATTTGGAAAGTTTTACCTGGGTAGCTCAGAAGAAGAGTTACGTTAATAATATCAAAGGAGGGCGATATCAATTGGTTGATGGAATGTCCAATAATCAACTGATAAATATGTTACGTTCCGGGCGTCAGAATCCCATTAATTTTACCTTTAATAATATTCGAAAAATTGAACAGTTAGCTTCAGTGGCAGGAGAGAAATTAATGGTTGATTCTGCTGAACTTGTGAGACTTTTAACTGATAATGAATTTATAAGTGCTTTAGGATTTGATCGTCATACGTTACCTTCCATGTTTGTTCCTAATACCTATCAAATGTATTGGAATACTGATGAAAAGGGGTTTGTGGAACGGATGAAAAATGAATATGTAAAGTTCTGGAATTCAGCACGAAAAAATAGGGCCGATGAATTAGGATTATCCCCGCTGGAAGTGAGTATTTTGGCTTCAATTGTAGATGAAGAAACGGTCATGTCTGATGAAAAGCCTAAAGTTGCCGGTTTGTACTTGAATCGTTTAAGAATCAATATGCGATTGCAGGCTGATCCAACGTTGAAGTATGCGTTGGGTGATTTTAGTTTAAAACGTATTTTGGATGTTGATAAGCTTGTTGATTCGCCGTATAATACCTATAAATATACAGGACTTCCTCCGGGACCAATTCGAATACCTTCGATTACAGGAATTGATGCAGTTTTAAATGCGCAAAGACATAAGTATTTATATATGTGTGCAAAAGAAGATTTTTCAGGATATCATAACTTTGCAAATACACTAAAGCAGCACAATGTAAATGCCGCTAAATATCAAAGAGAATTAAATAAGAGAAGGATTCTTCGGTAGTAGATCTGGTTGAAAATATTAGTTTGCAAGAAAACTCAATACTCATGATAATTTGAATAAGAAGTTTTCTTGCAATATAATTATGCCTCAATTTCACCTTTGAATACAAAAGTGGCAGGACCGATTAACCAGATATTATCAAATCCGGAGTCTTCATTGCCCTCAAAATTTACTTGAAGTTTTCCACCTTTTACATCTATTTTGAAATTCGCATTTTTATTATTCTTGATAAACGTGCTAATTGCGGAGGCTACAACACCTGTTCCGCATGAATAGGTTTCATCTTCAACACCTCTTTCGTAGGTGCGTACTTTGATGTGGTTTTCGGAAATTTCCTCTACTAAATTTACATTAGTGCCTCCGGGTTTAAATTTATCAGAATATCTAACGGATCTACCAATTTCAATAATATCCAAATCATCAATGTTTTGTCTGTGAGAAACGTAATGAGGAGATCCTGTATCCATGAAATAGAAGTTTTCACCAGTTTCTGTTTTTTTAACGGGACTCATTTTTAAACTGACAATTCCGTCATTATATTTTGCGATATGCATTCCGTCAACGGCTTCAAAAGAAAATTCATTGCTATTTCTAACCGCATTTTGGTGCACAGCAAATGCTGAAATACATCGTCCACCATTTCCACACATAGAAGCTTCTTTGCCATCAGAATTATAATAACGCATAGTGAAATCAATATCAGGATTTGTGTGATTTTCCAATAGCATTAAGCCATCAGCACCAATTCCCATACGTCGGTCACAAAGAAAACTGACAAGATTGATGTTTTCACTGTCAAAATTACCGTTGCGGTTATCAATAATTACAAAGTCATTTCCAGTGCCCTGGTATTTATAAAATTCAATTTTCATATCTTCTAATTGTTAGCAAATCCTGTGATGTTGATGTGATATTTACTCTTTCTATAAGACTAAGCTGTTTGCTTTGTTCTATATGTCTTTTGTACTTTATATTTTTTTAACGTATTGTTAAGTTAATTGATCATTTTGTCATTATCCCAGATGTGGTTATGATTTAATGACATATATCTGTAATAAATAAGTAAAACCTATTGATTTGTAGTTGATTTAAGTGTAATTTGTTTATTTAAACGGACTGCAAAGTTAGGGAAAATCAGTTAAAATTAAGTTAAGGTTATAAAATGATATGGTCAAAGGCATATAATTTGTCAATTTTAATCCGTGAAAATAAAGTGATTAGCAGAAGATTTGGTTGATATAAAGTTTATAATCTAAAATAATTGAACTATGAATGTTAGAAAAGTTTTTTTTGTGTTCTTAATAGCCGTTGTAGGTGCTATTGTGGGTGTGTACTCGTTTGTAGTATTTATTAATCCAAAATCCAGCATTGTTGAAGTTGAACGTCAGATTGTTCCTGCTACCAGATTTGCTTCATTTGATACCTTAGCTCCAGCAGGAGTACCTGATTTTACAGTTGCTGCTGAAAAATCTGTTGAATCAGTTGTGCATGTCATGACAAAAACAAAATCGTCTTCAAATGGTTATTCTTATGGGAATCCATTCTATGAATTCTTTTTTGGTCCTAATGGGAGGATGCCAGAAAATAAACCAGTTATGGGTTCAGGATCCGGAGTTATTATTTCTAACGATGGTTATATTGTTACAAATAATCATGTTATTGATAATGCAGATGAAATTGAAGTGATTCTTAATGATCGCAGATCTTATAATGCAACTTTGGTAGGGGCAGATCCTACTACTGATATTGCACTTTTAAAAATTGATGAAAAAGACTTGCAGTTTTTGACTTTTGGAAATTCAGATGATTTAAAAATTGGAGAATGGGTGTTAGCAGTTGGTAATCCATTTAATCTTACGTCCACTGTGACTGCAGGTATTGTAAGTGCAAAATCAAGAAGTATTAATATTTTGGCTAATAGAAATCAACCGATGGGTATTGAGTCTTTTATTCAAACTGATGCAGCAGTAAATCCTGGAAATAGTGGAGGGGCTTTGGTGAATACTTTTGGAGATTTGGTAGGTATCAATACAGCTATTGCTTCTAGAACAGGTTCATATAGTGGGTATTCTTTTGCGGTTCCTGTTGGAATTGTAAAAAAGGTGGTTGATGATTTAAAGGAGTTTGGAGAAGTTCAAAGGGCATTTATTGGTGTTCAGATTATTGGAGTAGATGCTGAATTAGCCAAAAAATATGATATTGAAGAGGTAAAAGGAGTGTATGTTGAGGGTGTTACTATAAATGGTGGTGCAGATGCTGCCGGAATAAAACAAGGTGATGTGATTTTGAGTATTGATAATAAGGAAGTTAATACGAGTTCGGAGTTGATAGAGCAAGTTAGTAAGCATCGTCCTGGTGATAAAGTGAATTTAAATATAAAAAGGGGTGGAAAAAGAAAACAATTTAGTGTAATTTTACGTAATAGTTACGGTTCAACTGAACTCGTTAAAGAAAAGAGAGGCATTTCTGAATTGTTGGGAGCCGAATTGAGAGAACTGTCAGATCAAGAAAAGAATAAGCTTGGAGTAAATTATGGAATGAAAGTTGTTGATCTGTCTAATGGAAAGCTTAAAAATAGTGGAATAGAAGAAGGCTTTATTATTCTAAAAGCCAATAGGATGCCGATTAAAGAAATGGGCGATTTAGAAAAAGCTATTGCTACCACAACAGAAGGTTTATTTATTACTGGGGTATATCCAAACGGACAAGTTGCTTATTATGCTATTAATCTTGAAGATTAGTGTTAAAATTAATTTGTCTCTCTCTTGGTGAATTTGTTGGATATATAGTTTTAAAAGTATAATTTTGCGCCACATTTTGCATATCGAATATGAGACAACTTAAAATAACAAAATCAATAACCAATCGCGAAAGTGCTTCTTTAGATAAATATCTACAAGAAATTGGACGTGAGGAATTGATATCCGTAGAGGAAGAAGTAGAATTAGCTCAACGAATTAAAAAAGGTGATCAAATAGCCTTGGAAAAATTAACTAGAGCTAATTTAAGGTTTGTTGTATCTGTTGCAAAACAGTATCAAAACCAAGGATTAAGTCTTCCCGATTTAATTAATGAGGGGAACTTAGGGTTAATCAAGGCAGCAGAAAAATTTGATGAAACCCGTGGTTTTAAGTTTATTTCTTATGCTGTATGGTGGATTCGACAGTCTATTTTGCAAGCATTAGCAGAGCAGTCAAGAATTGTTCGTCTTCCTTTAAATCAGGTAGGTTCATTGAATAAGATTAATAAAGCTTATTCAAAATTTGAACAGGAAAATGAGCGTAAGCCATCGCCTGAAGAGTTAGCTGATAAGTTGGAATTACCTGTTGATAAGGTGGCTGATACCATGAGGGTATCCGGTCGTCATATATCAGTTGATGCACCATTTGTTGAGGGAGAAGATAATAGTTTACTTGATGTTTTAGTAAACAGTGATTCTCCAAATGCTGATAAAACATTAATTAATGAGTCTTTGGCTCGTGAGATTGATAGGGCATTAGCAACTTTAACAGAGAGAGAATCTGATATTATTAAGTTATTCTTTGGTATTCAAACTCAGGAAATGACTCTTGAGGAAATCGGTGAACGTTTTGGATTGACCCGTGAAAGAGTTCGTCAGATTAAAGAAAAGGCAATCCGAAGATTGCGCCACACTTCACGAAGCAAATTATTGAAGTCCTATTTAGGATAAAATAATCTTTCATAATATTTAAATGGCTGTCTATGTTTTAGGCAGCCATTTTTTTTGGCTAGAAGTTTCTTTAATTAACAATAATTAACATGTTAGCTGCGAGAATACCTCATTGTAACTATAGTATGGTGAATTTTAAAAGTGTATGATAGCGTGGGTTTTGAGTGGTAATTGACTTTTTATATGAAGGTTTATTTGTAAAGGTATATTGGTGTATGTTGTTTGTTTATAGGTTGTTACGGTGATTTTGGTATTGTAATTCATGATACGTGTTATGTTTTCTGTGTTTCGAGTTAGATTGCAGAATATCAATATTATATTGTTATAAAATATCCTTTTAACTAAAATATTTTGGAATTAATGAAAAAAATACATTATCTTATACTACAAATAAGGTAGGAGAGGTAGTATAAAGGTTAAAAAAAGTATAAATATGAAGAAAGATGTTACTAAAATAAACATGAGATATGTTTTAGCAATTATATTAATTGCTGTAGGTATTCAATTGTCTGCTCAAGTTAATTATAAGCTTGATGGAGTCAAAAGTTCTATGACTATAATCGGAACTTCAACAATTCATGATTGGGAGATGAATGTTGAGGATTTAAAGGGGGACTTTGTTCTATCTTCTGAAAATAATTTTGGAGAGTTTGCTTCTGGTCACTTTACTGTTAATGTAACTTCTATTAAAAGTGAACATAGTTTAATGAATAAAAAAGCCTACGATGCACTTAAAGAAGATGATCATCCTCAAATTAAAGTAAAAGTAGTATCTGTTGCTGTTTTTGAAAACAAACTGAAAACTACTTTTGATTTAAATATTGCAGGTAAAACAAATAAACTAACTAAAGAATTCAATTATAAAATAAATAATAATGGATCAATTGAAATACAAGGTAGTGTGGACTTGAAGATGTCAGATTTTGATGTTGAGCCTCCCGTGGCTTTAATGGGAACTATTAAAACAGGAGATGAAATCAAAGTTTCATTTAAATTGATATACAATAAAAAGTAGCCCTTAAGTATTATAATTAAATAATAAATCTAACGTTAATTAAATCAATTTGTTATGAAGAGAATAGCTTATTTAATAGTCGGATTGTTTCTGGCTGTATCAATTCAGGCACAGCAATTTGAAGCTGAAAAAATAAATAAAGATGACTTTAAGGATGTAAAAGTGAAAGTTGGAGGTGCATATGCAATTCAACTTCAGAATTTAGATCATGAGTTGGCAGGAGTTAGTGCAGATACTGCAATGTTAAAGGATCTTAAAAATAATTTTAATTTACCTACAGCTAACTTGTCTCTTACAGTTGATTTAGCTCCAGGTATTCAGTTGTATGTGAATAATTTTATGTCGTCACGTCATCATGAAGAGGCATGGGTCGAAGGTGGATACCTTACATTAGATTATTTACCATTTCTTCCATCTGCAGAGGAATTAATGAAATATTTAACTGTAAGAGTTGGAGTAATGAATCCAAACTATGGTGATGCTCATTTTTTTAGAAGCACAAATGCTTATGTGGTTAATAATCCATTTGTAGGAAACTTTATTATGGATAATTACACTACAAATCCAGGGTTAGAAGTTTTATTCAGAAAAGATGGCTTAATTGCTCTTTTGGCAACCAATAATGGTAGATTAAATTATGGTAGAGGTGGAGATTTAGGTGAAGATCTTGTGTTTAACTGGAAATTAGGATATGACAAACAAGTAAATGATGATTTTAGAATCAGGGGAACTGTTTCAGGTTATCATGTGGGAGATAGTCCGACTGGAACATATTTGTGGGATGGAGATAGAGCTGGTGCCAGATATTATGGTGTAATGGATTTGCAAGGTGAAGATAATTTCCGTTCAGGACGTTGGAGTCCGGGAAGCGGTCAGACTGAAATGAATAGTTATATGTTTAATATTTTTACTAAGTATAAAGGTCTTGAATTGTTTACTATACTTGAAGATATGAAAGGTGTTAAAGGTGGAAGTGATCAACATTTTACTCAATCAGCTGTTCAACTATTGTATCGTGTAGGTAGTTTCTATTTAGGTGGACGCTATAATAAAGTTACCAGTAAAGAAGGTGAAGAATCATCAGTAGACAGACTTAATTTAGGTGGTGGTTGGAATATGACAGACAATATTTTGATTAAGGCTGATTATGTAACTCAGAATTATGATGGACCTGAAGCGGGAGGAAAAGCTTATTATGATGGAGCTAAATTTAATGGATTAGTGATTGAAGCAGCTATTGCATTCTAATGACTTGTCAATAAGAAAAAAAGAGTTAAGCTATCCGGGATTCCGGATAGCTACAATTTAATGAGGAAGAACAAATGAAAAAGAAAGAGAAATATATTGCGATTATTTTTCTTACAATACATTGTTCATTATTTGCTTTTAATGTATCAGCTATAGGTGGAAGTTTTGGATCTTATCTTTTTGATAATATCGTAATCAAAGGATTTACAAATGTTAATGAATTTCAGTTAGTATATAGCGAGGAATCATTTTCATCTTTTAATGTTAATGATACAAGTGTACAAAGCAAGCTTAGAGTATCAATACCGGCCAGTAAATTTAAAGCAGATTCTAAGTTAATGAAAAAAGACTTTCTTGAACTTATTAATGCAGATGAACATCCATTCATTAAAATTTCATTAGGAGACAAACAATTTTCAAGAGAACTTTTGAATGATTCAATACAGACGAATCATAGCATTAGAATTACACTAAACGGCGTAACCAATATTTATGATTGTATATCAAAATTGAATAAAAGTTATTATAACGAATGGGAATTAGCAGGTAAATTAAAAATAAGACTAACAGATTTTGGAATAAACCCACCCGAAAAATTTTTTGGTGTTATAAAAGTAAAAGATGAAGTATTTATTACTTTTAGAATTTTATTTTTATTAGAAAAGGACGAGCTGGAAAATGAGATTTAGTACCAAGATAAGATATGGAATAAGAGCTATGATAGAGATAGCTGAAGATATAGATCAAAATGGTGTTTATCAAAAAGATATTGCTAAACGTCAGAGAATATCTTTGAAATATCTTGATCAAATAATTAGTGCATTAAAAGCCGCCGGATTAATTGTAAATGTAAAGGGGCGTAAAAGTGGTTACATCCTGGCGAAAGATTCTTCTGAAATCACTATATTAGATATACACAATGCCTTTGAAGCAGGAATAAGTATTATTGAATGCTTAAACGCTGCAATAAAATGTGAGTTAGAAGAATTTTGTAAAACCTTTGAATTTTGGGGCAATCTAAATAAGATGATTCACAACTATTTTAATAGTGTTACTCTTTTGGATCTAATCAATGGAAATATACCTTCAGAAATACAGGTAGCAATGGAAAATGATTCCTAATATTTAATGTGCTCCCCCCCATATTCACGTACCCTTTTTGTACGATTTTCTTTTTATATTAGATTGAGTTCAAATTAGCTGCGTATCTTTTAAAATATCTGGCGAATGACTATTTTTATATTCGAAAATAGTACTACTATGGCATCGTTTATTCATTCAAATTTAAACAAATCAGGTAAAGGACTTTTTGAGTGCTGGATTTGTTGATTTTTTTACTTTCCTTGTTTTCGAAAATACTAATAACCTCAGTTCGACATAAAATTAATGGCTCAAACCGCTTATAAAGAACTGATTTACTGCGTTAAACTTTTCGAGTTAGTTGGCTAGTTCTGTGGGATTTGTCTTGTATATCAGCTTTTTATATCAATCTGATTGCTGAATTTTAAATCGAACTCAGTCTGCCTAGAGACAAGCTTTTTTCTTTTGAGGGAACATATTAAATAACAACAGGCAGATAATCAGTACCATGATCTGTCTATATCTATGGTAGGTTAGTAATACATACGTTTTTATGCAGGGAAAAATATTTGACATTAAGCGCTTTGCAGTAAATGATGGAATGGGTATTCGTACAACCATATTTTTTAAAGGATGTCCTTTGAATTGTTTGTGGTGTCATAATCCTGAAAGTATTTCATCAGATTTTCAATCTGTAATTTTAGAAAGAAAGTTGGATGGGAAAATATTTTCATATCAGCAAAATATTGGCAGAATGATTGATGTGGATGATTTACTGAAGGAAATATTAAAGGATAAGCATTTTTTTGAGCAAAGTGGAGGTGGAGTTACTTTTTCAGGAGGAGAACCAATGTGGCAATTTGATTTTTTATATCAGATTGTATCAGCATGTAAGCAAAATGGAATACATACAGCTATAGATACGTCTGGTTTATGTTCTAAAAAAGAAATCAAAAAAATAGCTAAAGTCTGTGATTTGTTTCTTTTCGATTTGAAAATGTTGAATGAAGAAAGTCATAAAAAGTATACAGGAGTTTCCAATAAAGCAATTCTGTCAAATCTCGAAGCTTTATTAAAGGAATCATCCAATGTAATTGTTCGAATTCCTGTTATTTCGGGAATAAATGATTCAAAGGAATTTATTGAAGATATTAGGATGTACTTAAAAGATAAAGCTGCTGGTATTCAGGAAATCAGCCTTTTACCTTTTCATAATACAGGGAAATCAAAATACGATCGGTTTGGAATTCCTTATGAAATGGGTATGTTAAAAAGTCAATCATCAGAAGATCTTATCCCTATCAAAAATAAGTTAGATTTCTTGGATACAAAGGTGACTATTGGAGGTTTATAATAAGGCTTGTGATTTTAGGTATTAATGATTTAAAATAAACAGACATGAATAAAAGAATAAATAAACTGAGAAATCAATCTTTACAAGCTATCAATACCATTTCTACAGAAAGAGCAGCTTTAATAACTGAGTTTTATAAGAGTAAGAATGCAAATGAATATTCTCAACCCGTAAAGAGAGCTTTGGCTTTTAAATATATCCTTGAGAATAAACAGTTGTGTATTAATGATGGCGAATTAATTGTTGGTGAACGGGGCCCTTCTCCAAAGGCTACTTATACATATCCTGAAGTGTCGTTGCACACTATTGAGGATTTAGAAATTCTGAACAATCGTAAAAAGGTAAGCTTTAGTGTCGATAGTGAATCCAAAGACCTATATGAGTCCACCATCATTCCATTCTGGAAAGGCATCAGTAATCGCGATAAAATTATGGATTTGATGTCTGAAGAATGGAAAGAAGCATATGGAGCAGGTGTTTTTACCGAATTTCAGGAGCAAAGAGCACCGGGGCATACCGTTTTAGGAGACAAAATATACAAAAAGGGAATTCTGGATATTATTAATGATATTAGGAAAGTAAAAGAGGACTTAAATACAGATAACGATCCCGACGCAAGTGATAAACTGGAAGAGCTAAAGGGGATGGAGATTGCAGCTGAAGCCATTTTAATATATGCGGAACGTAATGCTATAGCATTAGAAAATATGGCCTTAAGAGAATCTGATTTTAATAGGAAAGCAGAATTGAAACAAATGGCTGAAGTTTGCCGACAGGTGCCTGCAAATGCTCCAGCTACTTTTCATGAGGCATTGCAATATTATTGGTTTGTGCATATTGGAGTAATTACGGAAGTGAATCCCTGGGATTCATTTAACCCGGGCCGACTAGATCAGCATCTTTATCCATTTTATGTTAATGATATTGAAAAGGGGACTTTAACGAAAGAGGGTGCTAAGGAATTATTGATGTCATTTTGGGTAAAGTTTAATAATCAACCAGCACCTCCAAAAATGGGTGTTACAGCAAAGGAAAGTAATACGTATACTGATTTTGCCTTAATTAATCTGGGAGGAGTAAAGACTGATGGGAGCAATGCTGTAAACGAATTATCGTATTTGATTTTAGATGTTATTGAGGAGATGCGTTTACTTCAGCCTAGTTCTATGGTTCAAATAAGTAAGGTTAATCCTGATGAATTTATTCAAAGAACCTTACATATTACCAAAACCGGATTTGGACAGCCCTCCTATTTTAATACGGATGCCATAGTAATGGAATTGGTTAATCAGGGTAAGGATATTGTGGATGCCAGAAATGGAGGAGCCAGTGGGTGTGTGGAATCAGGAGCCTTTGGAACTGAGGCATATTGGTTAACCGGATATTTTAATATTCCTAAAGTATTAGAGATAACACTTCATAATGGTATTGATCCTTGTACCGGAAAACAAATTGGCATTCAAACAGGAAG